>SLQC01000116.1 GCA_007131625.1 Balneolales bacterium
GGCTCCATATTCGACCGAGGTGCTGCGAGCTTCGCCTACCTTGTCGGTTAACACGCTCCATAGCGGATCGCCGCGCAACTGATCATGATCGTTGAGATCTTCGTAGCCAGCTGCCAGGCCGTAGACGCGTTGGCGAAGTAAGCTCAACAAAGAGTGATCACAATCCTCGCATACAATCCAAGTCTGAGTGTCTGAAAGCGTATACTGTTTTATTTCTTGCTGTATTCATGCTGTATTCGGCTGGTTGCAGCAGCAGTGTTGATGATATGAAAATCCGGAGTTCGGAATGCTTTGAATGGGAGAATATGGACATTCCGGCCACGGGGTGTTCTGGGGCGTTTGTACTGGTATATGGTTCTCCCGTTTCATTATTTTATTTTCAATGGGATGATTCACAAATTGTCGCAATAATGAATGCAAAGCCAAAGTAGTCCCGGACGTCCTCGCTAAATGTCTGACCTTCTCCGGGAATCTGATACTGTTCGCTGAAGAGCCAGGTATACCCGGCCTCTTGACACGAGCAATCGATGTTATTATGCTTAATCACAATAGCATGAAACATCCATGGCCGTTAAATCGGTCACACAGGCGCATGATTAAACACATGGATGCTCCATGTGACATTATGAATTCAAACTTTTAATCATATGAGAATTGCCCTCTTCAGTGATATTCACGCCAATATCGATGCCCTTGAGCCGGTTCTTGAGGATATCTACAAACGTTCACCGGATGCGGTCTACTGCCTCGGCGACCTTGTCGGATACGCTCCCTATCCCAACGAAGTGATACAAACTATCCGGGCAAAAGGCATTCCCGTCATAGCCGGAAACTATGATCAGGGAGTCGGACTCAACAGCGATGACTGTGGATGTGCTTATAAAACGGATGAAGACAAAGCTCGAGGTGAGGAATCTATTGCCTATACCAATGAGATCATCACAGATGAAAACCGTGCCTATCTTCGCTCTTTGCCGGCACATCTGAGAATTGAGTTCGGGGTGAATACCGAACCATATCATGTACTGCTGGTGCATGGAAGCCCGCGGAAAATCAACGAGTATCTGTTTGAAGACCGAACAGACAAAAGCATGCTTCAGATGATGGAGAAAGCCAACGCGCACATCATGGTTTTTGGTCACACCCATATACCGTATCACAAAAAACTGGAAGATAGTGACGGGAACTTCTGGCATGCCATCAATATCGGAGCGGTTGGGAAACCCAAAGACGGTGACCCGCGGGCCTGTTATGTCATGTTTGAATGGGATGGCGATCTCGACCTGGCTGATCCGGAAGCTCCCAGTGTTGAATATATTCGGGTTGAGTACGATGTAGAAAAAGCCGCAAATGCGGTGGAAGAGAGTCCACTGCCCGACGCTTTCGCCGATATGCTCCGCAATGGAGGGTAAATGACCCGTGAAACCCTTGAAAGATACCAGGTTCTGGTTTACATGGCCGCAATCGTTGCCGGATTGTCGGCAGGCACGCTTTTTCCGGCCATCGGCGGAGCAATGGAAGCGGCTATCTGGCCGGTGCTCGGATTGCTGCTGTATGTGACGTTCACTCAGGTGCCTTTGGGTAATCTTCACCAGGCGATTGCCGACTACCGCTTTCTGTACGCAGCCATTATCGGCAATTTTCTGGTTATACCGGTCATTGTTTGGGGGATGGTGTTGGCGCTTCCGGATATTCCGGCCCTTCGCATCGGCGTGGCGATGGTGCTGCTGGTCCCCTGCACCGACTGGTTTATCACCTTCACACAACTGGGCCGGGGAATCACGCAACATGCCATTGCATTTGCTCCCGTCAGCCTGTTGCTGCAAATTGTATTTCTGCCACTTTGGTTTTTTATCATCTTCGGGGGAGAACAAACGATCAGCCTGGCCACGTCGAATCTGCTGATCGCCTTTGCCGGAATCATCCTTCTGCCATTGTTTCTCGCCCGGTTAACGGAAAAATGGGCATCAGCCGCCGCTGACCGGCAGCAAATGATCAGTAAAATCGGTAGTTTGCCGGTGCCTCTTCTGGCGATCGTTATTTTCATGATCGCGGTGTCTCAGTCCGGTGTGATCACCGATGCCACATCTATGCTTTGGTATCCTTTCCTGATCTTTGCAGGATTTCTTATCATTGCCGCCGGCCTTTCGAAAATTATATCGCGGCTGTTCCGGCTTTCTGCCGGACAGGGCCGGGTGCTCGCGTTCAGTTACGGCAGCCGAAATTCCTTTGTCGTCCTCCCGATAGCCCTGGCTTTGCCCGGATCTCTTGAGTTGGCCGCCATCGTAATTGTATTGCAATCACTGGTCGAGCTGTTTGGAATGGCGATATATATCTGGTTCGTCCCTGGAAAGCTATTTCCCTGACAATGAGGGCCTGTTCTTCCTGAAATAAGCACTTCGATACGACGGTGTTTATGACTTACAATCTTTTGATACCTCACCGATTTGCACTTTATCTTTAGACATCATTTTTTCGCAAAACCGGTCGAATAATTCGCAACATTCACGGAGTACCTCCGGGTTTACATCGTAGCAAATCGATGCTCCGCTGATAGTTCCCTTGATCAAACCGGTCTCTTTCAATGCTTTCAAATGTTGTGACACCGTCGATTGTGCCAGGGGCAGTTTCTCTGAAATATGACCGCACATACATTCTTTCCGGTCGGCCAAAATTTCCAGTATGGCCAGACGTGCGGGATGAGAAAGTGCTTTGGTCAGTTCAGAAAAACGTTTTTTTTCACTGTCGAATTCTGAAGATTTGGATAAAACCATGGCTTAAAAATGAGAAGATTCTCAGGTATTATGTTGGAAATAACATTATATAAATGCGCTGAATCCAATGTATATGATCAGCGATTGTATAAAACCCATACTGGACTTAACGTTCGCTTAGTATGATTCGTCGCCTTATCAGGTTTCATATGTTTAAAAATTTCTGATTAATAAGGATGAACCGCGTAAGCGAAGTGTCCATGACGATTATAATCATGCTATTGTGTGTCGGATTGCTGTCATAGCCATTTCATCTTCAAATCGCTCCAGTTTTACATGGGTGTCATAAAAAACCGCACTTGCCCCCACCGGATCGGTGAGGCAGGTGTTTTTCAGATACGGATCAATACCCATGACGGCATTGGCATGGATACCCTGACTCCGTCGCTCATCTTTCGGTATAACCTGTCCGTCCACAACCATATCAGTCGCACCATTGCCCCACTGACCGTATCCGAGCGAGAACATCACCGTTCCGGGTCGGACCCCTTCTATCACTTTCAGCCGGCCTGCTACCGGTTTTTCTCCGAGTGCACCGAGATCCCAAATACCGTTCCTGTTTGAAAGGCTTGTCATTTTGACCATTTCTCCATCCCTGTAACCCAGTTCATTCGCCGTAATCCGGTTGATCAGGATATAGTTGGTCGGATGAATGGAGAGCAGCCAGTAGGCGACGTTGGTTCTTGATTTCGTCTGCGTGCTTTGCCGATAGGTATTCAATCTCAGAGTGTACCCCTGCTCTTTGTCCTGCAACGGTCGTCCCATCGAATCGACCGGCATGGCATGACTGGCAATGCCGGATAGAGGCTCTCCGGTCATGCTGTTTCTTGCGCGGGCTGTTTTTTCGTGATACATGTTCACCTGACGGTCGTACGCATTGGCGAGTTTATCCCCGTCATACGAATCCTGATAGCCCTGAAAACGTCCGCCACGGTTCAGCATGTAAACCACCTTTCTCCACCACGGTTCTCCGGCCGATGTTTTCCACCGCTCCTCGCTGAAAGTGTGTGCGACGATATGACGACGACTCTCGTTAAACAACCGCATTTCTTGCTCGTCTGCATCCGGCAGTCCGCCATCCTGTGCCGCAATATTGGCGGCCATTTTCAGGTAAAAATGATCATAGTGGGTGAGGGGTTGGCCCGTCTCAAATCCGTCGGCACCGAATCCGGGCAGATCAAGTTTTTCGGCAAAGCCCATCAACATGGATTCCAGTGTCATCGGCATCTCTTCCCCGTATACATTGCAGGTATCCACCAGCGGAGTGATGACCGGTGTACGTACCGGCTGCACTTTGGAGGTCACATTCGGATGCGTACCATGGAATTCCCATCGTTCAAAATAGGTACTGTCCGGAAAGATATAATCGGCATAGACCGACGTGGCACCTATCGTAATATCATTGGAAATAAACAGCGGCAGTTTGTCGGTATTCGATAAAATCTCATTCAACTTGTCCCCGGCGGGCAGTGCGTAATTCGGCGCACCCATATACAAAATAAGAGCTTTAACCGGATAGGGATAAGCCTCACCGATGGAAGGGATCACCTCCTGGTAAATATCCGATGCGAGCGGGTACCAGGGGCGCCGGGCGGGATACCCGTCGAATAACGTGGATTGCTCATAATGTTCCTCATGCCGGATGATACTGGTCCCAAAGGGAGTGGCCGGATCATTATGCATGGACATCACCGGGTGGGCCCCACTGCCGGCACTGTAGGTAGCCGGTTGAGACATCCCCCCTTTCCATCCGATGTTTCCTATCAGCAGATTCAGGTTCATCCAGGCTGAAACGGCATAATAGCCGTTGGTATGCTGCGAAACGCCCCGGTGGATATCCACGGCGGCTTTCTTTCCGTGGCTGGTAAATTCCCGGGCAAGTGCGATGATATCCCTTTCATTGACCCCGCAAATGTCCGCCCATTCCGCGATAGTATGCTCATTGGCGGATTCTTTCAAAAGCTGCATACTGCTTTTCACCCGGATGCCGCCGATGGTCGTGTCCACCAACAGATCGCCATGAACAGCGGAACCTGCCCGGGGTGAAACGGCTGCCGGCCGGCCGTTTTGCAAGGCAACAAAACGATCACCATCCAGACCCATTTCGGAGGCACGCAGGAAATCTCCCGGCCGCCCCTCCTCCTCTATTTTCACCAGCCAGGATGCATTGCTCCAGTTCGGCTCTCCGATCTGATCGGATGCCGCTTTGTTGGCTGCCGACAGATAGGTATTGTCATAGCGTTCGTTTTCGATGATCCAGCGGGTCATCGCCAGTGCCAATGCTGCTTCCGAGCCCGGTTCGGCAGGAAGCCATTTCCAGGCCATGCCCCCAAGCTTGCCCATGCGTGGATCGACGACGGCAAATTTCAAACGGCGCTTCGTCAGACCGTTGGTGATTTTCGGAGTACGCAACGGCGGTCCATATCCCCCTTCAAAAGCATTGGATCCGACAAATATGATAAATTCACTGTAGTTGGTATCCGCTTGCCAGTAAAATTTTCGTCCGTCCGACCATGCTCCATCATCATATTGTTCGCTCATGGCCATGCAGGCAAAATAGAGCGAGCCCTGGCAGACCGTGGTGTGCCCGTGCCGGTTGTTAGTACCAAACGACTGATTGATAAACCTTTGCACAAACTGGCTGCGGCCGGATTTCATACGACCCCAGTTAAAAACCAGCTGATTGTTTTTCGGTCCGAGGTCGGGGTGGTCGGGATCGATCAGCACATCCAGATCATCGCGGTACTTCTCCTTGAACTGCTCTACCGACAGAGCACCGGCCTTGATCTGTTCCACATCGGCCGCCATTCGGTTTCCCAGATCCCTGTCACGCAGTTTGTATATATCTTTCAGCCCTTCCACATTCCGATTCTCTTCGCCGGGCACATCGGGAAAAATTCTGCCGCCTTCCACTATTTCGTTGACGGCCTGGTCAAACGGAATGGATTTGAATTTTCCTTCACCCCGTTTGCCGGTTCGTTTCAACACTTTGCGAATACGGTACGGGTCGTACAGGATCTGTATACCGGCCTGACCTTTCGGGCAAATGGCTCCGTCCAGTTTGGCGATATCGCGATCGGCAGGACTATGGTGATAACCAATATGTGGTGTCATGGTCCAGGGACTGTATGGATTTCCATCCACCTTTACCAGCACACCGTCGACGAATTTGGTTTTAATGGCACACCCTGTATTGCAGTTCATGCAGGTGGTGTAGAGAATATTTTCGGGTTTGGAGAGCTCGTAAAACTCTTCGGGAGTCAGGTCGTTTCTTTCTGCACGCTCCAATAAATTGCAACCTGCGGCAGCAGTTCCGGCCAGCAAGGTGGTCCAGCCAAGTAAAGCGGAAGATTTCAGAAAGTCGCGGCGACTTAACGGTGCAGTAGTGTTTTTTTGATCATTCATAAAAAAATCCGGTATTACACAGTCTGATCTATTGAATAAAATCGTGTCTATGCTCGATGAAATAAGGTTCAATGATGTAGCGATAACCGATCGAGAAGATGAAAAGGGACAGGCCCACGGCGAAAACGACCACCAGCCATTCAACCAGTCCGGGGGCATAGACAAATGAAAGTTTATGATGGTGAAAGGCGTCACGCAAGCCCTCCATGGCAGGCATGGGATAAGCCAGACCCGGAATGATAATATTCACCGGAACCATGGTAAATGCCAGTACATAAGAGCTTGTTGCGATGGCGATGGCAACAAGTTTTTTCCGCAGGAAACTCAGCAGCAACAGCGGGATCAGCAGGCCGAAACCGAGATGGACGATCCAGATGGTCCACCAATACGGGCCAAAAAGCACAAGGCGCAACCCTTCGGCATAGGCCGGAACATTGGGATAGGCAATAACCAGGCCGTTTGCCATGGAGGCGATGGCGCCGATAACCATGGCTCCCAGAAACAGTCGACCCATTACCTCTGCCGTTTCCCGGTACTGTGGGGTTCCTCTTGTGGGTGAAAAAAGAAAATGGAGAATGGTCAGCAGCCCGAGTCCGGCGACCAGCGATGCGATAAAAAACATCAGCGGAAGTACCGACGCATTCCAGAACGGTCGGGCGGCAACTACACCGAACAGACCGCCAATTACCGCAATCAGCATTATGCCGAACGGTATGGATATATAAGTGAGGAAGTTCAGGTAAATTTCCCACTTGTCGACGAATTCACGTCCTTTTTTGTAAGCCCAAAGCTCACCCACAAGAATAAACAAATAGAGTGTGTGCAGCCAGATCATCCAGGTCATCAGGGAACCGGACTGTGGCTGAAAATAGGCTTTCCAGAAGCGGAACGGATGACCCAGATCCATGCCGATGGCAAAAAGGGCACCGATCAGTGCTGAAATGGCGGCCAGCATGACTACCGGACCAAGATGCTTGAGACCCTCTACCTTGAGAAAACGGCGGCAAATAAAATAGGAGAGAATCATACCCACTTCAAGCCATACCAGGTACACATAGACACCTACCCAAAGTCCCCAGGGGACATAACTGGTCAGCTCTCCGTGATTTCCAAATATAAGCACCTGAATGACTCCCCAACTGCCCAGCAGCAGTGCGATGATGGCCAGTGAAAGGGATATCACAAAGTCTTTTTTCCTTATGAGACGGGGTCCTGTGTTTGTTTGCATCGGTTTAATTCAAAATGTAGATGGTAGATGGTAGAAAGTAGAGGTAATGTAAGCACAATCTTCGCAAACCCCTTTCTACCCTGTACCCTCTACCATCTACGAGTAGAAGTATCTCATTACA
>SLQC01000167.1 GCA_007131625.1 Balneolales bacterium
CATCACGCAGGGAGTTGAGCTTGGAAAACTGGCAAAACAGCATAGTCACCAGATGCGTCCAGGTGTTAATGCCTTTTTCATGTTTGTCGTTTTGGTATTTTTTTACCAATTTGGCGAAGGAAAAACAATCCAGAGTCTGAATAATCTGTGCAAATAATGTTACATTTGTCATAGCCAGTGTGTTTTCAGGATTTGAGTTTGAGTTATCCTGAAAAATAAAAAAGTCGGGGTTACCGGGCTTCACACTGGCTATTTTTATGTAAACAATTGTTTTGGACAAATGTGATTTTAAACACATGAAAACTGCAACCCGTCATTTTGATACCAAGTTTCTCGGGAGGTCAATATCCATTATTCCAGAGATTTATAATGCAGGAACCGTCCGCCTGGTGTTACTTGCATTGGCATTCATTTTGGCAGTAATGATTTTCGCAGGATGTGGCAGCAGTGAAACCGGAAGCGATCAGACATACGAACAGAATCTGGTACAATTGAATGAATACACCGGACAGCAGCTAGAAAACTGGGATTTGAAGTCGAAGAAAAGGTTTGAAGAAGTATTGACCGGTGAGCCGGCAGCCTTTACAGGAGCTAAAATATGGACTGGTACCGGCGATATCATCTCTAATGCCGCATTAATTGTGCAGGACGGCAGAATTCTCGATCTGTTTTCTCTTGATATCCGCTCCCTCCCGGATGGAATTCAGACATATGACCTATCGGGGATGTACATGATTCCCGGACTCATCAACGCTCACGGCCATGTTGGTATGGCCGACGGATTGCAGACCGGATCGCAAATCCATTCCGAAGATAATGTACGCAAACAACTTGCATTATATGCCCGATACGGCATTACCACCGTTGTAAGTCTCGGGGATGAACCGCCTCACGCGTTCCAGGTCCGGGAACAGCATGATCCTCGACAACCCGGTATGGCACGCTTGTATATGTCTGGGCCGGTCCTTTCACCTGATTCCCCTGAACAGGCATATCGGGATGTCGAAACACTGAAAGAAAAGAGACCCGACTGGGTGAAAATTCGGGTAGACGATCAGCTGGGCCGCAGAACAGCCATGCCGCCGGATATATTTGGAGCGGTAATCGATGCGTCACATCAGCACGATTTGCCGGTAGCCTCGCATATGGTGGCACTGGATATTTCAAAAGAATTGCTTCGAAAGGGAACGAATCTGCTGGCTCACAGCATCCGTGACGAACCGGTGGATGATGAACTTGTGGCATTGATGATGGATCGTGATATCTGTATCACTCCGACTTTAACACGGGAAGTGTCTGTGTATATCTATGCTGAACGTCCGGATTTTTTTGATGATCCCTTTTTCCTGGAATATGCCGATCATGCGGTGCTAGAGATGCTGCAACAACCTGATATACAGAAGCGCTATACCGGAGAAGCAGCCGATTTTTATCGTAAAGCTCTTCCGCTTGCCATGGAAAATATGTTAAAACTTCACAATTCCGGTATCAGAGTGGCAATGGGAACAGACAGCGGTCCTCCAGCCCGTTTTCAGGGATACTTCGAGCATATGGAGATGGAGATGATGCATGATGCCGGAATGTCACCAGCGGATGTTTTGACTTCCGCAACCCGTAACGCCGCCGAATGTATGGATATCGGTGATAACCTGGGGACACTCGAACCAGGTAAATGGGCTGATTTTATATTGCTTGAAGACGATCCGCTGCAGGATATACGTAATCTCAGGTCCCTGCAAAAGATCTATATCGCGGGTGCGAAAATGGACAGATGAGCCAATCAGGAAAAACAGGGAAAAAAACAGATCTTAAGATACATGATGAATACAGTTACACCATGTGACCTTAGAAATATCGGAAATAAACACAAGATACCGGATAACTGTTTTTATTGGTTTTGCATCTCCGTGATGGCAGCAATCACCGTTTCACTGTCGCCGGCGGCATCTACTTCGGTATCCACATAGGCAATCTTGCCATCGGTGTCGATGATAAATGTCCAGCGAGCCGTTGAAACTTCCCGTGTTAACACATGTTCTACACCATCAACTTCACGCGTAATAGTACCACCGCTTCGCAGAGGTACCCCGAAAGCCTGGGCAATGCTGCCATCGGCATCGGACAGAAGGGGAAAATTCAGATTATTGGCACGACGAAAAAGCTCAAGATTGTCGACAGTGTCACCACTGATACCGACCACTTCGGCTCCCATTTCGGTCAAACGGGTACGGTTGTCACGAAAACTGCAAGCCTGAGCTGTGCATCCACCGGTCATGGCCGCCGGGTAAAAGAAAACGACCAGAATGTTGTCGCCTACATGGTCAACACTTCGCCAGCTTTCACCTTTATCGGTTACTGAATTGAAATTGGGGACAGGATCTCCAATATTGAGCTTCATTTCTTGTGAATATATGGGTGTATGCGACATTGCCAATACAAACAATGCCAAAATTAGGGTTGGTAGATGCTTTCTTCTCATTATCTTTCTCCGTTCTGCATAAATGTTGCAACTGCCTGATATTTAGGTTTATAAAAACCATATCCGGGAAAAAATCGTTTCATCTGTTTTTTTATTTATTTCTTAAGGACAGATGTAATGTCCATGACAGAAATAATCATGCTCCTGTGTGACGGATAGCCGTCATGGCCATTTCATCTTTTTAAAATATATAATTCATAAGGTCGCATGGAGCACCCATGTTTTAACCATACGACTGTGTACCATTATTTTCAGCCATGGAATTTTCAGACAGATAAGAGACTATGCAGCCACTTTGCAGCCACTTTGCAACCACTATAAAAACATAGGTTAGACTTAATCATTTCAAAAAGTTATATTGCCAAATATTAATCCATATCAATCATGGTAAAAATCGGAGTAATAGCGATATGAAGATTAACAGAAAAGCATTTTTAAAAAGCCTCGGATTGGGTGCCGTAGGTACCCTGGCCGGAACCACGTTAGTAAAATGCACTGATTCAGCTAAAAAAACTGATCCAGAACTAACCGGTACGATCCCAAAAAGAAAGCTAGGAAAGAATAACCTGATGGCATCCGTGCTTTGTCTCGGTGCCGGCAGTCGTTTTACCGGTGATGATTTCATACCCGCCCACGAACGGGAAGAATACTTGCGTTATGCCATTAGCCAGGGGGTCAATTATATCGACACTGCCATTAACTACGGACCCAGTGAGAAAATACTGGGAGAGATTTTTAACAGTGACGAGTGGAGCAGGCTTGTACTTAGTTCAAAAACAAATTCCAGTACCTATGACGATGTTATGAGAGATTTTGAAACCAGCACAAAATCTCTTAAACGGGATAACCTCGATGCTTATCTTTTACATAACGGTGGATTGTCGGATAATATCGAAGATAACAGACAGCCCTTTACCGCACTGCTGGAACTGAGAGAGCAAGGGCTTGTCGGAAATATTGGATTTTCAACACATGGTGCCGTTAGCTTGCAAAATACTGTGAAGCTGGTTGAAGAATTCGACCTGGATCACCTTGTGATAAATGTAGGTGAAGGCCGTGTTGATTACCGGCCGGTAGTACCTGAAATACTGGCAAAAGGATGTACGGTTGCGGCTATAAAGGTAACTCGCTCCTTTGAAGGGAAAGGGCCTGTGGAAAGTGCGCGTTTGGCATATAAAGATGTTCTGGACCGTTCTTTCACGTCTGCAATTATCTCACATTCCAATGCCGGCGTAGGAGATCGCGGTTGGAAAAAGTTATTGGATGAAAACATCAGAACTGCCAAAACATTTGCATAATGCATTTTCCCGTTTCTGAAATACACCGGAAAGCCTTTTTCCTGGTATAGTGACATGCCTGCTCAAACCTTGTTGACCACCCTTTTTTTGATTGTATTTGCAAGTATTTTGTCGTGTGCCAACAATGATTTGACTGCTGGAGAGCCTGTCAGCATCATCTTTGATACCGATATGACCACTGATTGCGATGATGCGGGTGCTCTTGCCATGCTGCATGCACTGGATCGAATGGGAGAGGCTAAAATACTGGCTACTGTGGTGAACAACATGGGCGAGCACTCTGCAGGTGCAACAGCCGCCATAAACGCCTTTTACGGACGACCGGACATTCCGGTTGGCGCATACAAAGGAAATATAGTGGGGCGGGATGCAGCAGATTTTTTTATCGATATAGCTTTGGATAAAGCCTCTTATGGTCATGAGGCATCGTCAAGATATGACCTGCCGGATGCCGTGGATGTATATCGTAAAGTCCTGGCAGAAGCCGGACCAAATGAAGTGGTAATTGTAAGTGTAGGCCATCTTAATAACCTTTTTGATCTGTTGCAATCAGAGCCGGATCAGTACAGTGACAAGACCGGAACAGAATTGGTTGCAGCGAAGGTGGATCATTTGGTGGTAATGGGAGGCCACTTTCTGCCAAAATCAGATGAACGATACCCCTATGGTCGTGAACATAACTTCCGTGCTCGTGGAAGTGCACAGTTTACCGGTCCGACTCTGGACCAGTGGCCTACCAGGATACTAATATCAGGATATGAAATTGGTGAAAAAATATTGACCGGGCCTGGTTTATCAGAATTGGACGAAGCTCATCCTGTCAGACGGGCATATGCAAGGCACTCATCCGAACCCTTGATAAACGGACGGATGAGCTGGGACCAAACAGCCGTCCTGGCAGCCGTTCGGGATCCGGATAAGTATTGGGATTTTAGTCCACCGGGACGGGTCAAAGTAGATGAGGAAGGAAATAACACCTGGATCGAAGACCCGGAAGGAACTCATGTTTATTTGATTGAGCGAAAGGAACCAGGGCCATCAGAGATTGCAGCTATCATTGAGAATTTGATGATTGATATGCCTTGATTCCACCGGTTATTGTCCCCCCTTAATATACTCGATTTGATGGAAAGCCCGGTTTCAAATGAAACCACCGTATAGATTTTATGCCTGGCCACTTTTGCAATGGCATGTACTTTTTGTGGCACTGGATCACACTACTTACCATTGCGGACAAGCCGCAGTATACCTGCGAAAAAAGGGAATCCAACCTCTCCGCTATCGAAAATGGCCAGCATGATGATTAGCAGTCTGACACATCATGAGGAGAAAAACTGCCTATTGCAATGAAGTCGTACTGGTGTTGATCCGGACTTTTACCCGTCATTCAAATCGCATCAGCAAATCCCGAGTAAAGGCAGTATCTTAATCGGGTTCTGTGTTTTTAAAAATTCGGGCATCCCTGGTTTACTCATGCGCCTGTGTCAAAATTTTTCACCATGGGTGTTTCATCTCGCCACTTAATCCCTGATCTACCCTGCCGGTCACGTGTCGTTCATCTCACAAATACAACTACGCTGGAAACAGTTAAGAGACGATCGTAGCTTCAAAAAAGTACGCCAATTACTTCAGAGGCTGCTGGTGCTCGGAATCGTTGCTCTAATTGTCTATCAGTTGATCGATATCGGCTGGCGTGAGGTTCTGCGGTCGCTCCCGACCCATCCGATGTTTTATGTGCTTTTTGTCATCATGTTTCTGGATCTGCCGGTCTCCGAGATATTTATCTATCGCCTGGTTTGGCCATTCCGGAAATGGGAGGGCTTTAAAGCGTTCATCACTAAACGGGTTTATAACCAGGAGGTCATAGGCTATGCCGGAGAATTTTATCTGTTTTTATGGGGACGTAAACAGGCTAAAAAACCTGACAAGGAGATTTTTAAAAATATCAGGGACAACAGCATCCTTTCCTCCATCAGTTCCAATCTGGTAGCTATTGTCCTTATCGGACTTCTGCTTTATACCGGAGTTATCGGCGCTGGAGATATTTTGGGAAACCACAATACGGTCTATTTCATCGCGGCTGTTATCCTGTTCATAGCCGCTATTGCTCTTGTTGTCCAATTTCGCAATTATTTGTTCGATCTCCCGCTCCAAAAAGCCGCCATCTGCTTTTCTATTTATCTCTCCCGTTTTCTCTTTCACCACGCAATCCTCGTACTGCAATGGCTTATTGTGCTGCCCGACAGCCCACTTTCCATGCTTTTTCTTCTGATGGCGATTTATATCATCGTCAATCGCATACCGTTTATACCGAGCAAGGACCTGGTTTTCATGTGGGCGGGAATCGAATTTTCGCGAGTGCTTGATGTCACCACCGCATCCATTGCCGGAATGCTTCTGGTGACCAGCGCACTAAAAAAAGTTACCAACCTGACACTTTTTCTCCTGATCTCCTACTACTCCAAGGATTCCGACATCCAAAAAGCAGCCCGACCTGAGTAAATGACAGGCACTTTGGGTTTAATTGTTAACATATTGTATCGGATAATCCAGATTCATCAGACCGGATTGATCCAGTTGGATCAGCGCCGTTTATCGCCCCATCCCCCTGCCCGGCGGAGAAAAATACATTATCACACCCGACAGTGCCAAACTTGTAAAATAGAATATCAGAAGAAATGATATAAACCCTCTGACAAAGATCGATGACATTTTTCTCATAGTGCGGTATCACCCTATAATAATAAAATACCAGATGCAATATTAACAGCATCACGACAACAACGCGACAGCTATACGTTGCAATTCCATTATGAGAAATAATACTTATCAAGCAAACAATTAGTGCCGCCGTAATGATGGCAAGACCAGGCTAATAAACTTAAGACCGAATAACTTTGCAATTAACAATATGACCTTAAATCAAACCGAGTGCCTTTTGATAGATTTCCAGGTCATTGTTCGAAAAAAGAATCATCCGGATCAAAGAAACGTGTTGCAGCTCTGGCAAAACCGAATGAATGGCGTCGGCAGTCACTTCAGCAGCTTCTTCGACCGGATATCCGAAAGCACCGGTTGAGATAGCGGGGAATCCGATCGATGTCAACGCTTCTTCGTCTGCAAGACGCAGCGCATTAAGGTAACAGTCGGCCAGTAAGCGATCGGACGGCTTGTCAATATTGTAAACAGGTCCGAGGCAATGGATTACCTTTTTATTCGGCAGATTAAAACCCGGGGTGATAACGGCCTGCCCCGGCCGAATCGGCGCAAGGGGACGACACGCTTCTTCAAGATCGGGTCCAGCTGCTTTATGAACGGCACCGGCCACTCCTCCGCCAATTTTCAGTTGTGCATTGGCGGCATTGACTATGCAGTCAAGATCGGGCTGACGGGTGATGTCACCCTGTACACACGAGATATTTTTTTTGTCCCGGCTCATAAATTCACACCTCCAAAATTTTTGGATACGTGAAACATCCATGACTGAAGCCTCTGACACACAAGCCCATGATTAAGTCATGAATGCTCCATGTGACGACTAAAATGATTTTTTTTAACAGATAGCAATCTTCATTCTGACTGTTACCTCAAAATGGCATACCTTTGCGTAAAATACAATACTCTTCGGATTAATAATGTTTAATATGACGACAACCCTCCCCGCTGTACAATTGATTAAAAACCGCGATAAACGATTCCGGAACGGATCCATGTGGCTCTTCAGCAATGAAATCACACCACCA
>SLQC01000092.1 GCA_007131625.1 Balneolales bacterium
ACTTTTTGAACAACTATTTTATTTTTTGTAGAATAGAGATAACCTGCATAAAATAATATGGTTATTTATACCATATATCCTGATATTATCTGAATCTCGTACAATTACTTTTAATACCGGTGTCGGAATGGCACAGAACGGCAAAGCAGACGTATATTTCAGTCACTTGGTTAAAGCGTTAGTGAACCTGCACGCTGGAGCACTTATCGTGACGTTATTGTTTTTATTACTTATAATCAACAGCTGCAACAAAGCGGGAAATGTTGACGAAGAGGGTGTCCCTGAGGTGGTGGATTTCAACCGGGATGTACGCCGTATCCTTTCCGATACCTGCTTTGCCTGCCACGGACCCGATGAGATGGCGCGCTCCACCGATTTGCGGCTCGATATGGAGGAGTCGGCATTTACTGCCCTCGACGATGAGGGAAGCCGGTTTGCCATCGTTCGGGGAAAACCCGGTGACAGTGAACTCTACGCACGTCTCATCTCCAGTGACCCGGTCTACATGATGCCGCCACCTGAATCCAACCTTTCCCTTGACGAACGTCAAATTGCCATCTTGAAAAAATGGATAGCACAGGGGGCTGAATACAAACCTCACTGGGCGTTTATCCCCCCCGAGAAACCTCCCCTTCCCCGGGTGAACAATCGGGAATGGCCGCAAAACCCCATCGATCATTTTGTGCTTGCGAAACTGGAGGAGCGCGGCATGCACCCCTCACCCGAAGTTGACCGCGAGAAGCTGCTCCGCCGGGTCAGTTTTGATTTGACGGGATTGCCCCCCACCGTCGAGGAACTGGACCGATTCCTTTCCGACGATTCGCCCGATGCCTGGGAAAAGGTAGTGGACCGTTTGCTAGCCTCGGAGGCCTATGGTGAGCGTATGGCCACCGAATGGCTGGATGTGGCGCGCTATGCCGACAGCCATGGTTATCAGGATGACGCTCCCAATGAGCTGTGGCCGTGGCGCGACTGGGTCATCGACGCCTTTAACCGGAACATGCCCTTCGACCGGTTTACCACATGGCAGCTGGCCGGCGACCTCTTGCCCGATGCCACACGGGAACAAAGATTGGCCACCGGTTTTGGCCGCGCCCATCCGCAAAACCAGGAGGCCGGAAGCATAGACGAGGAGTATCGTGTGGAGTACGTAGCCAACCGTGTTCAAACTACCTCAACAGCATTCATGGGACTGACCATGCAGTGTGCACGCTGCCATGACCACAAGTATGACCCGATTTCGATAAAAGAATACTACGAATTTTTTTCCTTCTTCGACAATATTAATGAAACTGGGGTGATACCAGGCGCTGGGGCCGAAGGAGGTCGACTTGTACTTCCCGGTCCGACTCTCCAGCTGCCTTCTCATGAAGCAGAAGAACGAATCAAGTATCTGGAAGACGCTATTGCTGACCAGGAACAACGGATGAGCACACTACAGCCTGAAAAGGAGGAAGCTTTGCTGGGATGGAACAGTCAACCGAAGTCTCTAAATCCCATACGTCCTGAATCCCACGGCATGTATGCGCAACTGACTCTGGACGATGTTCATGATGACGAAATCAGCGTCAACCGGGTCGACAGCACGACATCGGCCTCTGTCACAGGTACCCTCCACAAAAAGAACGGTGTCCACGGTACAGCCTTGAAGTTTGAGAAAGGCAATTCCATCAATCTGGGGGACATCGGCCGATTTGAACGATCCGATCCGTTCTCTTTCAGCTTTTGGGTTCAACCGGAGGATTCAAACGTTGAAGCTCCGGTTCTGGTACGAACCGGCCGGATGCAAATTGGATACAGGGGCTATGACATATCCCTGTTTGATAACAAGGTGTCGTTCCGCCTGATCCATGGTTGGCCTTATAACGCCATTCAGGTGATATCCCGGGAAGCACTGTCTGCAGACGACTGGAACCATGTGGCTGTAATCTATGACGGCTCAAGCCAGGCTTCCGGCATTCGAATCTTCATTAACGGCCGACCTGCCGAAACACGGGTCGAGCATGACAATCTTTTCAAAAACATTCGCATCGAAAAAGAAGAACCCCGATACCCCCGCCAGAATTTCTTGATCGGAGAAAGAGAATCATTCGATGCTCTCAAATACAAGGGATTTACACTGGACGAAGTCAAAATTTTCAACCGCCTTCTGAGCGAATTGGAGGTCCTGGCCCTTGCCGGCAGCGATACCTTTGCCGAGCTGCAAAACATGTCACCCGAAGAACACAGTGACTTCCAGAAACAGGTGCTGTTCAACCATTATCTGCTGCATCTTGACGCAGACTACGACAGGTACATGAATGATCTCCACGAACTCAGGACCGAAAAAAGCAGTATCCGGGATACACTCCGTGACGTTATGGTCATGCAGGAGCGGATTAATTCCCGGACTACGTATATACGCGAGCGCGGCATGTACGATCAACTTGGCGAAGAAGTCAGCCCCGGTGTACCATCCAGCATATTGCCATTTCCGGACGACTTGCCCCGAAACCGGCTGGGACTGGCCAAGTGGCTTCTGAGTCCTGAGCACCCGCTGACAAGTCGCGTAACGGTTAATCGCTACTGGCAGCTGTTTTTCGGGACGGGACTGGTCAACACCCCCGACGATTTCGGCAATCAGGGATCAATGCCGAGCCATCCCGAGCTGCTTGACTGGCTTGCAGTTTCGTTTCGCGAAAACGGCTGGAATCTCAAAGAACTTCACAAGATAATTGTTATGTCTCAAACATACCGTCAGTCATCGGCCCTGAATCCGGAAATACTGGAGCGCGATCCGCAAAACAGATGGCTTTCCCGCGGGCCTCGCCACCGGTTGTCAGCTGAAATGATCCGGGATAATGCTTTGGCCACCAGCGGGTTGTTAGTTGACGGCATCGGCGGACCGAGTGTATTCCCCTATCAGCCGGATGGTTTGTGGGAGGAAACCACGTCCGGCCGGCATCTGACAGAGTATATTCAGGACGAGGGGGAATCCCTGTACCGGCGTAGCCTCTATACCTTTTGGAAGCGAACGTCACCACCGCCGGGCATGACCACCTTCGATGCCGCCATGCGAACGCACCCAACCGTGCAGCGTCAAACCACCAGCACTCCCCTTCAGGCCTTACACACCATGAATGATCCGATATATGTCGAGTCCTCCCGGTTGCTGGCCGAACGCATGATGAAAGAGGGAGGTGACGAATTGCATGATCAAATCACCTTTGCCTTCCGGGCTGTTACGTCCAGAAAGCCTGCTAACCCTGAAATCGATATTTTGACAGCATTGTACAACGATGAACTTGCCTCTTTTTCAGCCGAACCTGAGCGGGCCGACAAACTGCTGAGCGTGGGAGACTTTCCGGCCGATGAAACACTGGAGGGTCATGAATTGGCCGCCAGGACTATTGTTGCCAGCACAATTCTGAATCTCCACGAAACCTTAACCAAAGAATAGGGAGTCATGTCCGAAGAAATTCACAAGTGCAATTGCAACATGAACCGCCGGCACTTCCTTGCCAAAACAAGTCTGGGCATCGGAGCTATGGGTTTGGCGTCATTGTTGCGTCCCAATCTGATCTTTTCCAATAAAAAGGATCCTTTCGAAGGCGCCTTGAAAGCCCCGCATTTCATACCCAAAGCAAAACGAGTCATTTTTCTGTTTCAAAGCGGAGGACCGTCTCAACACGATCTGTTTGATTACAAACCGAAGATGGTGGAAATGAATGGCGAGGAACTTCCTCCATCGGTTCGGGGCGACCAGCGAGTGACCGGTATGACGGCCAACCAGCACAGCTTCCCCATTGCCGGACCCCGCTTCAAGTTCAAAAGACACGGAAAAAGCGGAATGTGGGTCAGTGACCTGCTTCCGCATACCTCGGACATCACCGATGAATTATGCATGATCAAATCCGTTCACACTTCGGAAATAAATCATGATCCGGCCATCACATTTTTCCAAACCGGTTCCCCGCAAGCGGGACTGCCAAGTATGGGATCGTGGATTAGCTATGGCCTGGGTTCCGACAACGAAAACCTGCCCGCATTCAGCGTTCTGATATCGCGAGGCAACGGACTTGTGATGAACCAGCCGCTCTACTCCCGGCTCTGGGGCAGCGGTATGCTGCCCTCACTTCACCAGGGAGTACAATACCGGTCCGGCAGTGATCCGGTTCTCAATTTGAAAGACCCGGCCGGAGTTGACAAGATGAGCCGCCGCAACATGCTTTCATCCCTGAAAGATCTTAACAAATACCATCTGAGCGAATACGGCGATCCGGAAATAACCTCACGAATCGCACAGTATGAGATGGCGTATCGCATGCAGACATCGGTTCCTGAAACCATGAACGTATTTGATGAACCGGACTGGGTCTTTGATATGTATGGTGAGGATGCCCGTCAGCCCGGGACCTATGCCGCCAATTGCCTGCTGGCACGCCGGCTGGCCGAACGGGATGTTAAATTCATTCAGCTTTATCACATGGGATGGGATCATCACGGTGGTATACCCAGGGCATTGCCTGCTCGATGTAAAGATGTTGACCAGGCCTCGGCGGCGTTGGTCAAGGATCTTAAACAGCGGGGACTGCTGGATGAGACACTGGTTATTTGGGGAGGAGAATTCGGGCGAACCGCCTATTGCCAAGGTCCACTGACCGAAAAAACCTATGGCCGCGATCACCACCCGAGGTGTTTTACCATGTGGATGGCCGGAGGAGGTGTCAAACGCGGTTTCACATACGGAGAAACGGACGATTTGGGGTACAATATCGTCAAAGACCCGGTTCATATCCATGATATCCAAGCCACGATACTTCATCTGATGGGCATTGATCACAAGAGGCTTACATACCAGACCCAGGGACGAAGATTCCGGCTGACTGACGTTCACGGCGAGGTGGCTCACAATATCCTCGCCTGAGTACTATGAAGAGAATCACATTTATTTGCGTCTGGTTACTCTATCTCATCCCGGTTGCAGCCACTGCCACTCTGCCTTCAGAATATTCATTCGTCACTGACATCGAACCGGATGCTTTTGAAATTGATACCGATGCATCCGATAATTCGATGGTGGATTTAGTTGATGACGAGGCGAATCTGGTGCTTTTCGTGGGTCGATTGCACCCGTTGCTTGTTCATCTGCCTATCGGAGTTCTGCTTTTTGCTTTTATTCTTGAATGTGCGGCTCTGTTCAAGCGATTTGAACAGCTGAAACATGCCGTTCCCTTTGCCTTGCTTTTGGGGTCTCTGAGTGCTGTTGCAGCCGGTGTTACAGGCTATATGCTATCCACAGCGGGGGGCTACGGAGAAGATCTGCTGACTCGTCACAAGTGGCTGGGCATTTCGGTAACAGTGCTTGCTTTTATCGCCTTTCTGCTTCGGGTCAAATTTTTCACAACACCGCTGTTAAAGCGCCTTTACGCAGGAGTTCTCCTTTTGATGGCAGGTGCCATTTTGGCCGCCGGTCATTACGGAGGAAGCCTCACGCACGGATCCGATTATCTCTTCCGCTATATGCCGGAATCGCTACGAGCCGTCATCGGATATCAGATGGAAGAGATAGAGATCGCACTCATTCGGAATCTCGATTCAGCCATGGTCTATCAACACGTCATTGGACCTATCCTGGAAATGCGTTGCCAGAGCTGCCACAATCCCGACCGTACCGAAGGCGAACTGCTGCTAACCTCTTATGACCGCCTCATGAAGGGAGGCGAAAGCGGCCCGGCCATCATGGCCCACCACATCGAGCAAAGTGAACTGTACCAGCGTCTGCTCCTGCCAGCCTCTGACGACCGGCGCATGCCTCCTGAAGGGCGACGGCAACTCACCCGGGACCAGATAAACCTTATCGCCTGGTGGATCGAACAGGGCGCTCCATCATCCAGACGGGTTAACGACCTGGAAATTCCCGACGATATAGCCGAGGCACTGTTCAAACTGACAGAGGAGTCCCAGAGTTTCCTGGTTCGTACAGAGGTGCCACCAGCCGACCCCGCATTACTGGAGCGTCTGAACGGAAAGGGCATATCCATAACGCCCATCGCCGAGGATCTCCACTTCCTGCAGGTTCGCTTCACCCTTTCAACCGACAGTATCGGACGCAAGGAAATAGAAACGCTGCTCCCGCTTTCAAGACAAGTTACGTGGATCAATCTGGCCCGGGCTAACGTTACGGACAAGGACCTGGTGCCACTTTCTGAATTCAGAAATCTGACTCGACTGAATCTGCAGTTGACCGGGATCACCGACAGCACACTTGCCACGCTCTCATCGCTGGAAAACCTTGAATACCTTAATCTTTACGGTACATTTATCAGTGACAACGGACTGCAGTATCTGGAAAATATGAGCAACCTGACGTCTCTTTATCTGTGGCAAACGGATGTAAGCGAGGAAGGGGTCCATCAGTTAAAAGTTCAGCTTCCCAACCTGTATGTGGACTCCGGATGGCGTTACGAAGAAGTGACGGCATTTGAGCCGGATTAGGACATTTGAGCCGGGTTAGGACATTTGAGCCGGAGCAGTTACTATCTACCGCCCGGCCACTATCAAAAGACGTGGACTGTATTCCGGTATAAATCTGGTACCGCTGTAATCCCCCAGATATTCACTTACCTTCAACCCGGCAGAACCAAACACTTCCCGGAACCATTCTTCTCCATAGAGCTTGACACGCTCCTGATATCGCACTTCTCCGCTCTCTATATGATTGAAATATATGGTTTTGACAATAGTATCTCCCTCAATAGCCCGCGTGATGTGGCATCGCATATCACCAACTGTCACGTTCTCTACAGGGACGATATTCCGCCGTACCTTTACCGCATTTAAATAGTCCAATACGAGCACCCCGTTACCTTGCAACTGATTGCTCATATTTTCAATCACATTCCGGTTGTCTTTATCCTTTTCGAAATATCCGAAACTGGTAAAAAGATTGCAGACCATATCGTACGGATCGCCGTGATAGGATCGCATGTCACCGACTTCAAATCGAATATTCGTCAGTTTATGCGATTCCGACCTTTTCTGTGCTTTTTCAATCGCCCGGGGTGACAGATCCACCCCCGTCACGGAATATCCGCGCTCCGCCAGCATCACGGAATGTCTTCCGCGGCCGCATCCCATATCGAGCACGCTTGGAAAACGGTCAGGAGGCATCTTCCCGGCAATCCAGGAAACCAGCTGCGCGGCCTCAGTATCGTCTCTGTTAGCATATAATTGTTCGTACAGGGGGCTGTCAAACCAGGATTCAAACCACTTTTCTGAAGCCATAAATTTCAGGGTATCGGATTTTGTGTACTGTGGAATTCGCGTCATATCATTCGATAACCCTCGCAAATGTGATTTATCTGCAATATCGGTATCTGATGCCGCCCGATCAGACGATTCGTTTAACATATCGTTTATTGAAAGGGTATCGTTTTATGTGCAATAGTGCGATTTTATGTTGAATTCTCAACATGACGCAATATATCCCGATTTCATGTGAAATATTTTGCAATCTACAGGATCAACTGGAGCACCCATGATTAAGTCATCCGACTGAGTGTTGAAAGTGTTCGCCATGGGTGTTTCATGTGTAATATTATTGTATTTTCCCACGGAAAAATAACTGACTTGATGAAATACACCGACAAGCTACTGGCCTCGATTCGAAACTCCGGATCGGTACTCTGCGCCGGACTCGATCCCTTTCCTGATCAGTTCCCACCGGAATTGCGTCCAAAGATCACCGGAATCCCGGACTCAACCCATGCAACCGAATCCTTGATTGCAACTGGTAAATTAGCGTCTGCCGAAATACTTGCTGCCACAGCTGAAGCAGACCTGGTGATCACCTTCTGTCGCCGCATCATCGAGCAGACCAAAACCGGAGTAGCAGCGTACAAACTCAATCTCGCCTACTACGAGGCGCTCGGACCTGACGCATTTCATGTACTCGATGAAGTTCTCGACGCCATCCCGTCCGGAAAAATCATCATTGCCGATGCCAAGCGCGGTGATGTCCCGCATACCAATGCCCGCTACAAAGCTGCCTATTTCGACCGCTTCGGATTCGATGCAATTACCCTCTCCCCGTTCATGGGTACGGATACGCTCATCCCGTTTCTGGGAGACGCCACCCGTGCCGTTTATGCACTCACCCTCACCTCAAATCCCGGTGCCGCCGATCTGATGACCCATCCGTTCGGGGATGCACCCACGCTAAGCGCACATCTGGCTTCGCTGCTCAAAACGTGCTCTCTTAAACATCCCGGCACATTGGGAATGGTGATAGGGGCTACACAAAGCGAGGTATACGGACCGGTCATGGAGGCCTTTCCGGAAGCACCACTTCTGATCCCCGGTATCGGTGCCCAGGGCGGATCCATCCCTGAACTGGAAAAACGTCTGGCTGCGCATCCCGGCATCCCTCTGATTAACGTCAGTCGCGGTTTGTCGGCATTTGATCCAAAAAACCATAAGCCTTGGGATATACAGATCGCGACGAACACCGACCTTTTCAACAAAGCACTCCAGGCAATTTCGAAAAACTACACCAGTGAGAACCTGAACCGCTGAACAGTTTCATTCTGTCGATCCTCCTCATGGATTATGAATCAACAAAAACCAATTTCTGATTTCCACGCCGGCTCCATAATTCACCGTGTCAATTGACGCCACTTCCCTGGCCAATTCCTATTATGGCAAAACCTCACGTAATCATTTATACCGACGGCGCCTGCAGTGGCAACCCGGGTCCGGGAGGCTGGGGTGCACTGCTGCAAGCAAACGGAAAAGAGAAGACACTCAGCGGTGGTGAACCGAATACTACCAATAACCGGATGGAGCTGATGGCGGTGATCCGGGCGCTTCAGGCATTGAAAAAACCATGCCGGGTAGCTATTCACAGTGACAGTGCGCTTATTGTAAATGCATTCACAAAGGGATGGGTGGACAACTGGCTTCGCCGCAGTTGGAAAAAAGTCGATAAAAAACCGGTAGAGAACCGGGATTTGTGGGAGAAGCTGCTCAGTGCAATGTCTCCGCATGATGTAGAGTGGGTGAAAGTGAAGGGCCATGCTAATGACGAGCGCAACAACCGGGTGGACCGCCTGGCGGTGGAAGCGTGTAAAAAAATTCAGGGCGGCTGACAGGAAAGCTGCATGAATCGCAACTAATCTGGTTCGCAACGTGCCAGATTTATCCACCTATCCCGACCTTCTCCCACTTGTGCCGCGCATAGGGCTTCAGATGCAGATCATCCGTCATCCCCTCCTTCATCTTGAACCAACCGGTCACAGCAATCATTGCGGCGTTATCAGTGCAGTATACGGGATGGGGAATATGCAGCGAAACACCCAACTCCCCGGCCATTTTGTGCGCTTTTTCTCGCAGCATCGAATTGGCGGAAACCCCTCCGGCGATAATTGCGCATTTCACACCGGTGGACCGGATCGCCTGACGCATTTTATGGATCAGTACATCAGTGATCGCTGCTGATATACTGGCGCACAGATCAGCCATGTGCTCTTTCAGAAACTTCTCTTGCTCCAATTTCGGGATATCCTGCAAATAATATAAAACCGAAGTCTTAAGACCGGAAAAACTGAAATCGAGCCCTTTTTTCATCATTGCCCGCGGGAAATCATAAAAAGAGTCATCACCAGTGCGTGCCAAGCGATCGATCTCGGGCCCGGCCGGATATTCCAGCCCCAGAAGTTTGCCGATCTTGTCGAACGCCTCACCGGCAGCATCGTCGCGCGTCTGGCCCATCAGTTTGTGCTGCAACGGCCGTTCCACATAAAAAATCTGGGTGTGACCGCCCGAAACCACCAAACTCACAAACGGCATCTCCGGCATTTCGTCGATATAGGTCGCATAAATATGCGCATCAATATGATTCACACCGACAATCGGCTTATTCCACTGTATCGCCAGTCCTTTAGCAAAGCACAAACCGACCAGCAGCGACCCCATCAATCCGGGACCCTCGGTCACCGCGATGGCATCGACATTATCCTCCGTCACTCCTGCCTTTTCCATAGCCTGCGCCACCGTATGCCAGATCACCCGTTCATGTGCACGGGAAGCCAGCTCAGGCACAATCCCGCCAAATGCTACATGATCAGCCTGGGAAGCGATCACACTGGAAAGCAAACGGCCGTCACTATAGACCGCCGCGGCCGTTTCATCACAGGAAGACTCAATGCCCAGGATCATCATTTCTAGGAACCGCTATTAAAGCCAAGTGCATTCATCATCACCGGAAAATTCTCTCAGTCCGCTCTGCAGCCGACTCCCACCTTCATCGGTCGAGAAGTAATCTCCATGACAGAGAATTCCGGCCACAAGTGTACCCACATGTGTGATGTTCAATCCCCGAACCGACTCGCCGCAGGGACCGGCCTTATGATGCCAGTACCCGGTGACGACAAACTGTACGGCGATCGTCGTGCCGGCTTTGAAAGCAAGCAGAAAAAACGTCACCATAAGTTGTCTCATTGTCAATCCAGTTTTAAAATGTAAATCAAAAATGTGCTGAAAAAGCCCGTTGAAAACTAATCTCGTCAACTTCGCGACATGGGACCAAGATACAGTTTACCAGGAAATAAACGAATGATATAGATGTGAATTCCGGTTTAATAATTCGTTACAACGTGATACCTTTAGTGAATCATCTGTCACCTCCAAAAAATATGGCAACAGACTCCATCGTCATCCGGGGTGCCCGGGAACACAATCTGAAAAATATCGATCTGGATATACCGAGGGACCGGTTTGTGGTAATCACCGGAATATCGGGATCGGGCAAAACATCACTTGCATTCGACACAATCTATGCGGAAGGACAGCGGCGATTCATGGAGTCGCTTTCGGCCTATGCCCGGCAGTTCCTCGGAATGATGGAACGCCCTGACACCGATTTTATCGACGGACTTTCTCCCGTCATCTCCATCGACCAGAAAACAACCAGCCGGAATCCACGCTCAACGGTCGGGACCGTAACCGAGATATACGATTATCTGCGGCTGCTGTTCGCCCGTGCCGGTACACCCTACTCCTATATCACCGGTAATCCGATGAAGAAGCAGACGCCTGAGGAAGTTGTCTCCAGCATCCTGCAACTTTCTCATGGCACGCGCGCCTATTGTCTGGCGCCGGTGGTCCGCGGAAGGAAAGGGCATTATCGCGAGCTCTTCGATCAGACAATGAAGCAGGGGTTTATCCGCGTGCGCATCGACGGCGAATTCCGGGAACTGGAAAAGGACATGCAGACCGATCGATATAAGACGCACGACATTGAAGTGGTGGTAGACCGTTTTGTGGTATCCGAAAACAGCCGGAACCGGATCGAACAGAGCATACAAGTGGCGTTGGATATGGCGGACGGAAATCTCATTCTGGCCGTAGAGGACGGAGACAAACCGTCCGGATTCCGGGACATCCTCTTTTCCCAGAATCTGTTCGATCCCGAAAGCGGCCTCTCCTACGACGAGCCGGCACCCAATATGTTCTCCTTCAATTCACCGTATGGTGCTTGTCCGGATTGCGGCGGCCTCGGCTACCGGTACGATGTCGATCCCGACTTGGTCATCCAGAACCGGTCCCTTTCCATCAATGATGGCGCTGTCAGGTATCTTGGCAAACCGCGCAGTATCTTTGTCTTCAAACAGCTCGAGGCATTTTTCAAAGCGCACAACGTGACATTTGAGACACCGGTTACTGATCTTCCGGACGAGGTAATCGATATTCTGTTGCATGGAAGCGGCGACCGCAAGTATGATGTCAGCTACGACTTCAGCCAGAGCACGGTTACCTACAAGCACGCTTTTCCCGGGATGGTGTCACTGATTCGTGAACAATACGAAGATTCCAAATCACCAAAGCAGCAGGAAAAAGCTAAAGCATTCATGAACCGAGTCTCCTGCAACAGCTGTGACGGTGGACGGCTGAAAAAAGAGTCCCTTTCGTACCGGATCGGGGATCACAACATTCACGACCTCGTAAAAATGGACATTCAGACTTTGCGCAAATCGATTGATCGGCTGGTACTGTCCGACCGCCAGCGTATAATCTCCTCCCAGATCATCAAGGAAATCCGCGACCGGCTCGATTTCCTGTTGAATGTCGGACTCGGCTACCTTTCACTCGACCGCGAAGCGCAGACTATCAGTGGCGGTGAAGCGCAGCGGATCCGTCTGGCGACACAAATTGGCACCCAGCTGGTCGGCGTACTCTACATTCTGGACGAACCGAGCATAGGACTGCATCAGCGTGACAATATAAAGCTCATCAACTCCCTGAAGCTGCTTCGGGATCTGGGCAACAGTGTGATTGTCGTCGAGCACGACCGTGAAACCATCGGGAATGCCGATTATGTTGTGGATCTGGGTCCGGGCGCTGGACGTTTCGGTGGACATGTTGTCACTCAGGGCAAGCCGGACGAGCTCGATCCTGAATCGATGACTGCGCGGTATCTCCGTTATGAGGAGGTCATCCCTATCCCCGAAAAACGACGCAAGGGCAACGGCAACGAACTGGTCATCACCGGCGCTCGCGGCCATAACCTGAAATCGGTCGACCTGCACCTTCCTCTCGGCAAATTTATAAGCGTTACCGGCGTCAGCGGCAGCGGAAAAAGCTCATTAATCAATCAGACGGTAGTTCCCCTGCTCAGCACACATTTTTATCAGTCCAAATCGGTCCCCCTCCCCTATGACAATGTCCACGGCCTGGAACATCTTAACAAAATTATCTCTATCGACCAGAGTCCGATCGGTCGCACGCCCCGTTCCAACCCCGGTACTTATACCAAGGTTTTCGACATGATCCGTTCACTCTTCGCCGAGCTGCCGGAAGCCAAGATACGGGGTTACGGGCCCGGCCGGTTTTCATTCAATGTAAAGGGGGGGCGGTGCGAAAGCTGCAACGGCGATGGGATGAAGAAAATCGAAATGAATTTTCTGCCGGATGTCTATGTCTCCTGCGAATCGTGCAATGGCAAGCGGTACAACCGTGAAACGCTCGACATCCATTACAAGGGCAAGAGCATCGCCGACATTCTGAATATGCAGATCGAAGAGGCGGCAGACTTTTTCTCATCGGTACCAAGGGTTCGACGCATTCTGGATACTATGAACTCGGTCGGACTAGGCTATTTGACGCTCGGCCAGTCAAGTACCACAATTTCCGGCGGCGAAGCACAGCGTATAAAACTGGCCAGGGAGTTGTCGAAGATCGGGACTGGAGACACGCTATATGTGATGGACGAACCAACTACCGGTCTTCATTTTCAGGATGTCAGCATGTTGGTCGCAGTGATCCAGAAGCTGGTTGACAAAGGCAACACCGTCATTGTGATCGAGCACAATCTGGACCTTGTACAGGCCGCAGACCATGTCATCGACATTGGTCCGGAAGGCGGATTAGATGGCGGCCGGATCATTGCGGAAGGCTCCCCGGAAGTGGTCGCCGCCTGTGACCATTCCTATACCGGACGGTTCCTGAGTGAAGAGATGCATCACAATCGGAAACAATCCGTATTTTAACAACGGGTTACGATTTGCTTTCCACCTGATATTTTTCCCCTGCAGACCAAAAATTACCATTGCCGGGAAGTCATTAGTTTTTTATATTAACGGACAATGTCATATTTCCGAAATCTTATTATTAAAATCGCTGTTCTCATCCTTTTTGTGACAGGCATGTTGTTTGTGGCCTGGCCGTGGAGTGAGCGTGCACATCCGGGTGAATCGGTTGCAACCTGGCTGTTCGAGTTGCGTACCGATACGGATAACCCCGATGTTCACGACAAGATCTACTCCTTGCGGACTGAAAACGGCGACATACCCGGACTTTTACGGAAAGCTTCTTCCATCATCAGAGATCATGCCGATGATTTCACTATTCCCGTCGACAACGAAAGTGCTTCGGATGATGACATTTACAATACTCTGGTTCTGAAATGGACACTTCATCAGCAGGACATACCGGTTGACACGGTGATGATCACCGACCGTCAGACGCAGGTGCCGCAGGCAAATGAAAAAGAAGACAAATCCGTGTGGAATCAATTCACAGGGTCGATCCAACTCCTTATTGGCACTTATAGCCGGATTAACCAGGCTTGGGAATATGTTCGTATGATCCTCCGGCCTTTGGTGAGCGGCATCGCTATCGGCGCACCATAGAAGCGGAAGAAATTACAATCGCGGTATTACCGGTTCTGAATGTCCCATCCGGAATCGCGGTTCTATATACCGCTCACTGCCACAGGCAGTATACACGACACAATCCGGGCATATCTGTGCGTGTTAATTCAGAATAGTAATATAACATCCGTTTGCCTTCTGTTAACCAGCAGAGCGTAACGGTATCATTAAAAAATTCAATGGATAAATATTTATGAAAGGCAATGGAACCAAACTGGCTTTTATCGTCGCTTTTTTAGCAATGACGATATATTACCTGTTCCCCTCTTTCCAGTACTTGCTGGAAATGCGGCAGATTAACAACATGCCTGAAGAAGAGCGTGTTGTATATCTGCAGGAGAACGCAGCACGCATTGAGAACATGCGGGAAAAAACCCTGACACTGGGACTTGACCTGCAGGGTGGGATGCATGTGACCCTCGAGCTGGCGACCCATCAGTTGATCCGTGAGCTGGCCGGTGAATATGCTGATGAGGAGTTCAGCGAAGTAATGAGCACCGCCACGCAGCGGGCACGTGATGCCAACACCGACGTCATAAGTGAATTTGTGACTGCTTTTGAAGAACGCGATGCGGACGCCCGTCTGAGCCGGTATTTCCGGTCGGATGCCGACAACATCACCCGGCGTTCCAGTAACGCGGAAATCCAGGGATGGCTGCAGAATCAGCGCGATTCGGCAGTAAATCGTGCCATTGAAATTGTGCGGAACCGGGTCGACCGTTTTGGGGTGACCGAGCCGTCCATTGTGCGTCAGGGCAACAACCGGCTGGTCGTAGAACTGCCGGGAGTTACCGATGAAGAGCGTGTAAGGGATCTGCTTCGCGGAACCGCCCGGCTGGAATTTCGCTTGACCGCCGATCCCGACGATCTGCGCCATTCACTCGAGCGTATCATAGGTCATTTCGATCCTGAAGACCAGGACGAAATCGATCTGGAACAGGATTTGCGCGACATCGATATGGATCAGCAAGATAATCCTCTGCTCCAGGTACTCATCCCGCAGGGTCAGGGTGTCAATTTTGGTGCAGCTGCCGGTGTCGACACGTCCGAAGTCAACCGCCTGTTGCAAATGGATGAGGTGCAGCGACTGCTTCCGCGTGACATTGAACTTATGTGGACCGCCAACCCCCAGTTTGAATCCGAAGGCCGTGGCTATTACGCCCTGATCGGTGTACGCCGCCAGGTTGAGCTAACCGGTGACGTCATCACCGAAGCGCGTCCGAGTTTCGATCAGCACACAAATCGTCCGGAAGTTTCCATGTCGATGAACCGACAGGGTGCCCGTGTATGGTCGCGAGTAACCGGTGCCAATATCGGCCGTCCTATCGCCATCGCGCTGGACGGCGTTATCTATTCCTATCCGGTGGTCCAGGGGCAAATTACCGGCGGACGCTCCTCCATTACCGGCCTTGCAAGCAGTGCGGAAGCGGAAGATCTTGTCAATATACTGATGTCAGGTGCCCTGCCTGCACCGCTTGATATTGTGCAGGAGCGAACAGTGGGCCCAAGCCTCGGAGAAGCATCCATTCGGGCCGGGTTCAATTCCGCCCTGTTCGGACTCATGCTTGTCGTTATTTTCATGATGGTCTATTACAGAGCCGGCGGCGCAATAGCCGACATCGCCCTGGTTTTGAACATCATCTTTATTATGGGAATACTGGCGGCATTCAATGCCACACTAACCCTGCCGGGTATCGCCGGTATAGTGCTTACTATTGGTATGGCGGTGGATGCCAACGTTCTGATTTTCGACCGCATCCGTGAGGAGCTTCGTGCCGGCAAGAGTCTCATCGCAGCCATCGATAGCGGATATTCCAATTCGATGAGTGCGATCCTGGACGCCAACATCACCACTTTCCTCACCGCTGTTATTCTCTTCAGCTTTGGTGTGGGGCCGATCAAAGGTTTCGCCATCACCCTGATGGCTGGAATCGCCGCCTCTCTGTTCAGTGCGATTATCATCACACGCGTGATTGTCGACTGGATGACCAAAGACAAGAAGTGGAGACTCAGTTACGGTTAATCGTCAATATCATTCATTTTAAACACAAATTTTTGTACTCATGAGACTCTTTGAAACTGCCAACTACACCATTATCCCGCATCGCAAGATCGGATATTTTATTTCCGGGACCTTAATTCTTCTCTCCCTGATTGCGATATTCGGACGTGGCATCCAGTACGGAATCGATTTCCGCGGCGGGATTGAGATCATTCTGGAGTTTGAAGAACCAGCCTCAACGGACGAGCTCCGTTCAGCGCTCAACGAACCGCTTGGCACCCTGCCGGATATCCGGCGACTGGGTGTGGGTCGTGATATGCTGATCCGCATTGATACCGAACTCTCCTCGACGGAAGTCCAGCAGGCCGTTCTTTCCATAGCGGCATCGGTTTATCCGAACAATCCCTCAACCATCGTACAGACTGAGCATGTCGGGCCCAGTTTTGCGGATGATCTGCGAAACGCTGCGTTGATGTCGATTATTTTCGCCCTGATCATGATCTTCATCTACATTCTGGTCCGGTTCAAAAAATGGTCCTACTCCGCCGGTGCCGTTGCGGCCCTGGGCCATGACGTGATCATCACCCTTGGGATATTTACCATTCTGCACGGCCTCGTGCCGTTCAGTCTGGATATCAATCAGGCGTTGATTGCGGCCTTCCTGACCATTGTGGGATACTCGCTTAACGACACCGTGGTAGTGTTTGACCGAATCCGCGAAAATTCTCTGATCTTCAAAACCGAAAGTTTTGACAAGATGGTCAACCGCAGTGTCAACAACACGCTGAGCCGGACCGTCATAACTTCACTGACTACCTTGTTTGTGGTCACGATACTGTTTATTTTCGGAGGTGATGTGTTGAAGGGACTCTCCTTTGCACTCATTATCGGCGTACTTCTTGGAACGTACAGCTCCATCTTCGTTGCGAGCGCACTATTGGTTGACCTTCAATTGAAAACACGCAAAAACGTAGCCTGATTGAAACGATTTGCCTAACCTAATCTATTACTGCATATGAGCTTCAATATATCAGAAAGATATAATTGTGTTGTTATTGAATTCAAGGGTAATGTCATGGGCGGACCCGATGCCCTGACCCTTAATGAAAAACTCCATGAACTGATTGATCAGGGTAAAAAAAATGCAGTTGTAGATCTGAGCCGAGTCAAGTTCATGAATTCATCCGGTCTTGGAATGCTGATTGGTGCTCTCACGACCATGAGAAATGCAGGCGGTGACTTGCGGATTGCCAACGCAACCGACAAAATCGAAAGCCTGCTCATGATCACCAAGCTGATCACCGTGTTTCAGCACTACCGGTCTATGGATGAAGCAGTAGAATCCTTTACAAACAAGGCGAAATAATAAGTATTTAATCCATTCATAAAACCGAATATAAAAGGGGTGCTTCTGGCACCTCTTTTTTTGCCCGGTTTTTATCACTTTTTATCACATGTCCGTTCGCGTAATTATCGGTGCCCAATGGGGCGATGAGGGAAAAGGAAAAGTAGTAGATCTGTTAAGTGACCAGGCCGACTATGTCGTCCGCTATCAGGGAGGTGCCAATGCCGGCCACACTCTGAATTTTGATGGTCAGACTCATATTTTACACTTGATCCCTTCTGGAATCTTTCACATCAACACCACCTGCATCATCGGCAATGGTGTGGTGGTCGACCCCCTCACACTACTTGAGGAGATCGAGCTTGTAAAAAGCAATAATGTGGATATAGACGGTCGGTTGCTGGTCAGTGAGACGGCACATGTGATCCTTCCCTATCACAAAAGTCTCGACAAAGCAGATGAACACGCCCTCGGCCAACAGAAAATAGGTACAACCGGCCGCGGTATCGGTCCGGCCTACGTCCACAAAATATCACGGGTCGGGGTTCGCATCATGGATCTGCTCGAGCCGGAACTCCTGCGGAAAAAAATGGAGATCAATCTGGCCGAAGTCAACGCCAGGCTCACCGAAAACTACAAAGCGGCCCCGCTTGAACTGGAGGGGATGTACCGTCAGATGCTCGATGCAGCGGAACAGCTCAAGCCCTACATCTGCAACACCACCAACCGCATTCACAAAGCACTGGCAGCCGGGCGGGAATTCTTGCTCGAAGGTGCACAAGGCACTCTGCTGGATATTGACCACGGCACCTATCCATATGTCACCTCCTCATCCCCGACAACAGGCGGCGCCTGCACAGGCACTGGAATTCCACCGACTGCGATTGAGCATGTCATGGGTATCACTAAAGCATACTGCACCCGGGTGGGCAACGGGCCGTTTCCAACTGAACTGACCGGTAAAACCGGTGATGAACTGCGGGATGCCGGCCATGAGTTCGGCTCCACCACCGGACGTCCTCGCAGATGCGGTTGGCTGGATCTTGTTGCACTGAAATATGCTGCAAAAATCAACGGCATCAACGAACTGGTCGTCACCAAACTGGATGTTCTTGACCAGTTCGACACTGTCAAAGCATGCACTTCGTACCGGATAAACGGTACGGAGACAACCGATTTCCCACTTCGTTCCCGGGAGATCGACAGCATAGAACCGGTATACAGGGAATTCAAAGGGTGGAAAAGTTCCACGCGGGATGCCACTTCTTATGACGAACTTCCACTGGTAACCCGTGAATACCTCGAGGCCGTTGCTGACTATCTCGATATTGCCATTCGTATCGTCTCCACCGGTCCCGGCAGAAATGAGACCCTGATTATCGGCGATTTGTGATGCTGATGCTATGTCCAAAACTTTTCGTGTCACCTATGTGCTAACCCTGGCGAAAGACGAAAGTCCAGCCGAGCGAATTCTGGCTCTCCAATTGGAACAGAGCGCCGAATTGCCGGATACCGTTGTCGGTTACCTCGGCATGGATCGGGTCAAGGGGATTGTAACCCGGCAGGAAGAACTGGACGAACGTCACCTTCAGGTCACTATCGCCTGGCCGCGATCGAATCACGGGGGAGAGATCACACAGTTTCTGAATCTGCTGTTTGGAAATATCTCAATGAAACAGGGTATCGCTATTGTCGATATCGCCTGGGAGGATGTGCATCCCGAACTTTTCTGTGGTCCAGCGTGGGGCATCAGCCGGATCCGCAACGAATGGGCAGTTCCCCGCCGCGCTCTCAGCTGTACTGCCATCAAGCCAATGGGATTCGATACCCTGCAACTGGCGGATCTCACATTCCGCTTTGCACTCGGAGGCATCGACATCATCAAAGACGATCATGGCCTTGCCGACCAACCGTCAGCCCCGTTCCTTGACCGGGTGAAGGCGTGTGTCCGGGCCGTCGATCAAGCCGCACAAAAAAGCGGCAGGCGTTCCCGTTATTTCCCGAATATTACAACCGACCCGCAAAAAGTCTCCGAACGCTATGAGATGGCCGCCGAGCTTGGTGCCGACGGTGTGCTGCTCACTCCAATGCTCACCGGTCCCGCCCTCATGCACCACCTGGCCCGCTCACCGGTCGATTTGCCGATTATTGCACATCCCGCATTCAGCGGATCATTTATCGCCCACAACCACGGATGCCCGTTCCACTACAAGCTTTCTTCAGAATATCCATCCCCCGGACACCCGTCCTCCGGTACTCCATCTTCCGGACACCCAACTTCCGTTACGGAAATTCCCGCTAAAAACGACAACGACCGAAACATTCCGGAAATCGGTACTTCCGATTCACTCTTGTTATCGCACGGTTTCGATGCCGCTTTATTCTACGGAGCATTATACCGTGCACTGGGGGCCGATTTTGTGATATATCCCAATACAGGAGGCCGCTTTGCTTTCCAGCCTGATACCTGTGAAGCAATAAACAACATGTTGCGACGTACCGATCTCCCCTTTTCTTCCAGCTTCCCGACTCCGGGTGGCGGGATGAAGCGAGACCGAATGTCACATTGGCTTCGCACATACGGTCCGGACACCACCTTTCTGATTGGAGGAAGCCTCTACGAACACCCGGATGGAATTGAATCGGCATCCCGTGCGTTTATGGAATGTATTACCGATATCCCATGATCAACGGCGATCCATCCTGCCGGATTTAATTCTTCGCCTTGCCAAATCATCTGCACAATTCTGCTTGAAGTTCACCCGTACAATTCTGCTTGAAAATTACCCGTACAATTATGTCTTGCCAAATCATCCGTAAATTTCTGCTTGGAATTCACCCGTACAATTCTGCCCGAAAATACCATGGCTGACCAATCCAAAATCATCAGATCCGGTGGATTAACCTGGTCCGATATCCCCCGTAAATACTATAAAAACAGCACTACCGGATTCAAGGGTATCGCACGTTGGGTTTTACTGGGAGAACGTGACGATGAACAGGCTCTCAACATTCAGACTCGTTATTTCGAAATTGCGGCAGGCGGATACTCCTCTCTTGAGCGGCACCATCATCCGCACACCGTGGTTGTCATCCGGGGAAGAGGACGTATGATCCTTGGAAACCAGCTGGAAGAACTGAACCTTTTCGACACCATTTATATCGCACCGAAAACCATTCATCAGTTTCATGCCGACGGGGCTGAGGTCTTCGGTTTTATCTGTATTGTTGACCGTTACCGGGACCGCCCCGAAGTGCCCGATTCTCCGGAAACGCTGGAAAAGTGGATATCGGATCCGGAAGTGCGCCGCTTTGCAAAAATATGACTGTAAAAATGTAAAAAGTACAGTTACAGGCAGTGGGCTCTGTAACGCCGGGTGTGATCATCGAAGTACGGGTGTGATCGTCGAAGTAAGGGTGTGATCGTCGGAATACTGGTATCAAACCTCTTCATCCTGGCGGCAATGATCACCGTTTTTTTTGAATTGGGCTTGTACTCCAGTCTTTAATCTTCGTATATTTATTTTTTAACGCGAGAATAGCTCAGCTGGTAGAGCACGACCTTGCCAAGGTCGGGGTCGCGGGTTCGAGTCCCGTTTCTCGCTCAGGCTCATAAGCGGCGGTTTCTGCTACAGAATGCGGGAATCGCCGTTTTTGTTTGGTGCCGTTTTTGTTTGGTGCCGTTTTTGTTTTGACATCCCTGTTCTTCATTGCGTCCAATATGACCAAAGAGCCACCTACCGGTCATTGACGTATATTGGTTGCTATCTCCAACGTCAATGTCATAATGGGTGTTTTTAAAATAATCTGTTTCCCGATGTGAATCCTATAGCTGAATCCCCGGATGGTAATACACAGAATTTGAAAAGATGGATATTCGCATTGGTCGTCTAAACCAGACATCCTGCAAGTCCAAAGATAAACTACTCCAACAATGCTGAATTTGTTTCATTAGCTTCGGTATCCTGATTAAAGTTTTGCACATCACTTCGAATCTCAAGATCAACAGATTGCGAAGATCCGTGAGGAAGCGTAATGCCTCCTGAATTTTGTCGCGTCCCAATAAAAGCAAATTGCTATCCCCTGGAAAACTCATCGCTTCCCTCATCTCCCCATAATGCCGAGCAATACAAACCAAGCTAAAAAGTTGTAATGAATATTTTTACGACATTCAAACTTACATCATCCCCTTCATAAATGTTTGTTTTTTAGATTACAGGTCAGGAGTTCTGATATTATCTAAAAGGGCATTATAGATAAATCAGTTCCAATTATCAAAAAACACCATAAGTGAACCGTCCGTTTTCAGGTTAATCAAGGCATAGGGTTTTTAAAATTGAAATCCGGGTACGGGTTCATCTTCGTAATCCGATTCATTCACCCATCCGGTTGGAATGTATTCTCCTTCCAGCATATATCTTCTGTAAAAGTTTACATTCCGGTGGTTGGCATAAGGATAAGCATCAAAGATATGGCCGCGGCCCATCACACGGGGATCTCCCTGTTCTCTCAACCGTTCATGCATTTCGGTTCTTAGTTGCTTTTTTATTTCGAAATAATCGGGATCGTCCACCAGATTATTTATACATCCAGGATCCTCGGCAATATGGTATAGTTCCTCGCCTGGACGATGGCCGAAATTCCATCTCCAGTAGTGAAACATCCCGGGCGTGTCACGATTGTCAAGGATGAACGTTTTTGTCGGGCTGCCGTCGGTGTTAAGATATCCGGTTTCCGGATTGCCGACCGGCCAGCGGTCCGGTTCAAAATTGCGCACATAGAGCATATCATCTTTGATGATAGCGCGAATGGGATAACCCCAGTCATAAGGCCGGCCAATATCGTGGCGCTCTTTGCCCAGCAGTACGTGATCGCGATCCGGATTGACCTGTCCGTCCTGATCCGAATAAAGGATATCGGTAAGGCTTCGGCCGACGGTGGGGTACATACCGGTCTCTTCCCAGGTAAGGCCGGCAAGCTCGATAAATGTTGGGGCAAAATCGGCAAAACTGACGAAATCGTCTACCACACGGCCAGAATGCTCAATTCCATCCGGCCACATGATAGCCAACGGCATATGAGCCGACATCTCATAGGCCTGTCCTTTGCTGCGCGGGAAAGGCATCCCGTTGTCAGAGGTCACAAGCACGATGGTGTTTTCCAGTACTCCCCGCTCCTCGAGCGTTTCAATCATGCGGCCCAGATGATAGTCGAAATGCTCTATTTCGAAAGCATAGTCGAGCATATCGATGCGTACTTCATCGTCATCAGGCCAGAAATCCGGAACTTCATCGATGTCTGAGAGCTGCTTGCCGCCTTTTTCGATACCCGATCGATATTCATAAGCCCGATGTGGTTCATGTCCTCCATACCAGAACGTAAAAGGCTCGTCATCCGGACGGGCATCCAGAAAGTCTTCGAAATTCGAAGCATAGTCATTGGAACTTATCGTTGAGGTAGGAGGTGCAGCGCTGTGTTCGTTATACGGTTGTCCTGCCAGGTATCGGGTTTCACCGTTTTCCGTTTCAGCGATACCGGGAGCCCATCCTTTGCCCGTGCTGCCGACAAAGTAACCATGCCCGGCCAGAACTTCGGTGTATACTTTAAATTTTTGCGGGAAAAAAGCCCAGTGATTTGCCGCATCTTCCAGTTGCCATGAGTTTCGTCCTGTCAATATTATAGACCGGGATGGTCCGCACTTTGGATTGGGAACATAAGCGCGATTGAACAGAATCCCTTGCACGGCAACACGGTCAAATGCCGGCGTCTCGACCCATTGGGTCCCGTATGCTCCCATATGTGGAAAAGAAATATCATCGGCAATTGCAAAAAGAATATTCGGATTCTGTGTTGTGATGGTCGCATTGTAAGCGTTTCTTTCACTTTGATCACATGAACTGAAGGTCAGGAAAGCACATGCAAACGAATACATAAAAATGTTTTTATATATATATAAATACAATTGATTTAACATCGTGATAGATTATGGTTTTGAAATGGAATGATTATCGCAATGGCTTAATATTAACATTATTTTTAGCATCGTCAAGATTCTCCGATTTGACTTGGAATTACTGTTGTCAGGGATGAAAGTAGTATTATCATGATCTATAGCATCGTTAAGGAAATAATGGGAAGACTTCTGATGGCACATGTGCTTCTTCCATTATTCTTTTCATCTCCTTAACAATGTCAGGATGCTGACCGGCTTGCTGTTGGAGGTGATGTGTTTGGGCAGGTTCTGCGAATTGGATCAGTTATGATCTGTGGGGAGTAATTTATTTCAGGCATAGATTTTTGAAAGTCTGAACAGAAAGAAATCGGTGTCCGACACACCGCGTTGAATGGCTCGGAATTGCTTTACTTTCGCA
>SLQC01000403.1 GCA_007131625.1 Balneolales bacterium
AGCGCCATTCAAATTTCCATATTTCTCTCACTTGGCGATGTACATGTGAACAGGTATCCTGTTTCCGGTAAAGTCGAGCATGTGTCCTATTGTCCAGGAAAGTATCTGGTTGCCTGGCATCCCAAAGCCTCGGAACTGAACGAAAGGGCTGAATTTGGTGTCCGCCATGCTTCAGGGTTGCAGGTATTCTACCGGCAGATCACGGGATTTGTCGCCCGCCGTATAGTTTTCCATACCCGGGTGGGTGACGAAGTAAAGGCCGGTGACCGGTTTGGAATCATGAAATTCGGTTCCCGGATGGATGTGCTGGTTCCGTCAGACACGGAGATTTTGGTACAGAAAGGAGATCGCACAATCGGGGGAGAAACCATGATCGCCCGACTGGATTAACAGAGTCACCATGAACATAACGAATCCCGAAAAACGAAAACTGCGCCGACAGCTGCGTAACGATCATCTTAGAAAAAAATTCAACAGACCGATTCCCAGAACGGTTGTTCCGAGCTTTTTTACACTGATGAATTTGTTTTGTGGATTCGTGGCCATCATACAGATCTATGAAGGCAATTTCGATTTTGGTGCCTGGCTGATCGTTCTGGCCGCCGTTTTCGATATGATGGACGGTTTTATGGCTCGTATCGCCAATGCCACGACAGAATTTGGAATTGAACTGGACTCCCTCAGCGATATCGTCTCTTTCGGGGTAGCACCCGCATTCCTGTTCTACAGCCATTCGCTCAATGAACTGATGATCATTGGGATCATCGTTTCCGCTTTTCCTGTTCTGTGTGGAGCAGTTCGCCTCGCGCGATTCAATATCGATGCAAGGATGGAGGATCGGGAGCATTTCAAGGGCTTACCGATACCCGCCCAGGCAATGATGCTCGTAGCACTGTTTCTGATCTTTCGCACAAACATGGAACTGTTCGACGGTTTTACATATGGTTTCAATAGCGTGTTGATTCCAGTTATCCTGCTGCTCTCCCTGTTGATGGTCAGCACCGTTCCATTTGACAAAATACCGCGTTTCAAAAAGGAGTATTTGCGGAAAAACCAGAGTCAGGTTTATCTATTTCTCTTTTATTTCGTCGCGGTAATAACACTTCAGGAGTATGGGCTCATCCTTGTATTCAGTATCTTTATTATGAAAGGCGTATTGATGGCACTGGTCCGATTCTGGAATGAAATCCATTCCGAACCGGGTTGATTTCCTGATTTTTCTGAAACGGATTACATGTCGGCGGTATTCCGCTTAAAACATATATTGTATGCTTACCGCATGCGCGGTCCCGAAACCGGTATCGAATGGCATGAAGGCATAGTTGAAATAAAATTCACTAATCAGCAACCCCACACCAAAACTGAAACGTCGTTGTGTATCGCCGGACCGGATTCCCGATCGCAAATCAATGATTTCCGAAATGTTCAGCTCCAGTCCCACATTGAAGTAACCGTCTTCCTGAGAAAGGATGGTCTTTTCGGAATCCCCGATCTCGTTCAGGGGGAGGTTATAATCAGTCATCACAGAAAGCAGCAGCGGAATCTCATCCTGTGTCGCCGAAGTGGAAAATTGCAACAGTTGCACTTCTGTTCCTACACTCAACAGCGTGGGAAGTTTGGTGGCTGATTCTGCCAGATCATCCATAGATCCAAGGTTTCTGAGGGATGTGCCAAGTCGGACCCGCTCGTCCAATACATTTATGCCGATTCCGGCATTCAATCCGAATCCTGAGGCATCCTGATGAAAAAACTGTTCATAGAGATACATTCCGGTGACTCCGAGCGCAAGTGGCCCGATATTTCTTGCATAGGATCCGGCCAGGGAAAAGTAGCGAACAGCAAAAAGGCCGTCAGGGTTACTGGAGGGACCACTCCGGAAAGGGATGTCATCAATAAGCGACGACAGCAGCGCAAATCCGAAGGCATCTTTCTCACGTCGGAACGTCACACCGGCAAAACTGTTTTGAGTGTCGGTGACCGGCCAAAGCATATAGGAAACTGTCGCACTGCTCTGTACTTCCATGGCAAGCATTGAGGGATTCAGGTAGATGGCGGAGGCACCGGTACGTGATGCTATATGCCCGTCTGAAATACCCATATTGTGTGCCGACGGTCCCATCAACAAAAAATGCATGCCTGCCGACCTTTCATTTTCGGCATAAGCTTTGATTTGGAATACCGTCATAAGCAAAAATATTATTATGAGAAAGTTTTTTTGCATATCGTTTGATTCTTGAGATCGCGGGATCAATTGTTATAGGTAAAGTCGAAGGGCCAGAACGTGTATGCCTGCAATACCGAGTGGTTCTCGAATAAAGGCATAGTCGACTGAAGGACGAAGTGCATCATAGGGAAGATGTACAGAAAATCCGGTGCTTATTTTGCTTGTTTCTTCCATAAAATCAAGATCCATAATTTCCCAACCTCCCCGTAAGGTGATTCGTTCGTGGGCAGCCCAGGCAGCACCGATGCGAAATTGCCGACTGTTGGTGGTTACTTCTTCAGTAATTGAGGTGTTTTGAGGAGGAATGCTACCGCTGGCAACCTGCCGCCGCCGATACTCTGCACTTTGCTGCTGAATTTCAAATTCGGAACTCAGCAGGAGGTCCCATTCGGTAAAAAAATAAGACGTGCTGAAGCGGAATCGTGTGGGAAACGGATCATTGCGGTTCCGCCCGCCCTGCGCTCCGTACAAGGCGGTTGTGTTCCAGGTGTACTCCGTTATGATGTCCTGCACGGCAAAACCGATTCGCCAGGTGCCTGCAGGACGTACCACCATTCCGAGATCAAAACCCGCTCCTGTGGCATTACTGATATCTTCGTAAAAATTGGCCAGATGGAGTTTTACAGTAGCCCCTAAGCTGATGCGGGAACTTGCATTAATGCCAAAAGCGGCAAATAGTTGATATTCGTGGGTGGACAAATAATCTGTGTGATATCCGCTGGCAGTTCGTCCATCAATGTCGTTTACATTGGCATTCAGCAACCCGACATTGAGGCCGGCAACCGGAGGCAGTGAAAACGTGGCATTGACCGCGTTCAAGCTGCGGTCAAATGACATCAGTGCTGTAGAGAAATCGATCTGATTTCCCGTGGCTCCGGCGGCAAGAGCTGGATTGTAATGGGCGTAAACTCCTTCCTGCGTTACCGTACCCAGTGCGTTACCCATCGCCATTCCCCGCGGACCAAAACCCATCCGGGTAAAAGCTCCGCTGAATCCACCGCTTTGTGCCACCGTTACCGCTGCCGGTATAAGCAGCAGGAGAAACAGTACAACGACCGATTTCCAGCCGACTAAATCGTATTGCTTCCAGGTTGTGTTGTTATGGTTGTGGTGACTCATGGTGTGGAAAAACAGATTTTAATTGTGATGATTCTAAATGCTATTCAAGAAGAAGTATCTTACCGACTGTTTGCCGGTTTCCCGTATCGATTTCATAGAAAACAGTCCCGTTGGCTACTTTTCTGCCTTGCTGATCGGTACCATCCCACACAGCCTCGTAGGTACCCGGAGCCATTTTCTGTTTCTGGTCCAGCACACGTATCAGATTCATGCCGAAGTCGAAAAGGCGGATGGTGACATCACCCTCGTCTCTGTTTTCGAATTTAATTCGCACAAGATCGTGCTGACGCGGTGAAAACGGATTGGGGTAGGCGTAAGCATCGACTGCGGGTGCATCGGACTGATAGCGATTTGCGCCGTCAAGTGGAAAATCGACCCTAGTGATCTCCCAGCTGCCGCCATCATCATCAGTGGATGCCAGTCCGTCATTACTCCCGATCCAAACCCGGTCGCCGGCCGTTGCGACGGAAAAATAGGTAGTGTTGGGTTTCATGGAGGTGTTGACACTGTGGAGCCGGCGGCGCTGTTGCCAGGTTGCGCCATTGTCCGGACTTATAAACACCCCGTTAACACCCACCACATAGATGGTCTTTCCCCGGAACCCGATATCATACAGACGTTCGCCGGAAAGATGCTGATCGAAAGATACTCCACCATCGCGGGTTACCACAATACCGTCGCGATCTTCACCGGTGATGGAGATCCAATTGGTCATCCAGACAGCGTTGTCATATGGATTTTCACGAATGGAGGTAATCCAGCTGCCCTGAAGTCCATCCGGCCGACGTTCCTGCCGGACCTGTCTCCACCGGATGCTGTCGGCAGGGGCGTACAGGGCGTTGTCGGAGATATTCAGTCCGCCGGCCGTACCTGCATATACAGTTCCATCCTGACCTATCAGCACTGAAAAGCCGAGGAAATTCAGAAAAGCATTGCCCTGTCCTTCACCACGAGGGTCAATGACGAAATCATAGTCGTTTTCGGGATTGAGTTCATCCATTCCTAATGGCGGCAGTACAATACGCTCCCAGGACTGTCCAAGATCGGTACTGCGCCGGATGCCGGAAGCCCATCCGGCAAAAAATATAACATCTCCCCGGAAATCGACCATGTAGGGGGGGGATTGTTGGGGGACGATAACAGGCACGGTTTCCAGTTCGTTGCCGCCATAGCGAATAGTGTTTGCGTCGGGAGAATCAAGTGTACGGGAAGTATCGATCAACTCCCAGTGCTGGCCACCGTCAGTTGAGATGTAAAATCCCATCTGGGCTTGCACGGATTCCTCTTGGCTCGTGTCGTTGTAACCGATACCGGCGACGACCGTATCCTGTGCCAGGGCGATAGAAAAGAGCCGACCCCGCCCGTCAGTCACCGAATCGGCAAGTTCGGGATAGCGCCAATCTGTGTCATTGCCGATGTTGTAGTTCATGCGAGGACCGATCCAGAGGGTGTCGCCGAAAGCCCCCATATTAGAGACTGAATTTTGCTGAATGGAGCTGTAGGGTGAAGGAATTTGACCGGGGTGGATCTGTGCCCGCGCCGCATGGCCGGCCGGGAACAGTGCGATGCAAAACAACAGAACGGTAAACAGGGTGGATAAATGGTTCATCGGGCAATGATAAAATGAGAGCGGAGGGTGTCGCTGCGGGATCCGGCGATATCTTGGGCATAAACCTGTACGGTAATAGAGTCGGGACTGTTGTCTGAATGAAGCGAAAAACCTTTGGAATAGTACCGGCTGTCACCGGTTTCCGATTCGAATTCATCCATATTGTCGCGATAAATGCGGATGTCGTCTTTGTCGTACAGTTCCAGCCAGACCCGGTCTATGAGCGAAATGGAAGCTGAATGGGTGACTTCTGCGGTGATGTTGAAGTTTGTCGTATCACCGGGAGAGGGGATAAAAACAGTATCGGGATGATCGACCTGCAGCACTTCGGGGAAGCCAGAGGTGGTGCCGCGAACTTTAATTACCGATTCAGACCGGTTGGCGATCCCGCTTTGGTGTCCGGCAGAGTAAACGTACATCACAAGATTGCGTTGATCGGTGGTCTGCATTTCCGCAGAAAGCGTCCCATGGAACTGGCCTGCATTACCGGTTGCGATCAGTGTGTCGGTGTCTATAAGTTCACGGTCGGAAGCGGAAGCCAGTACCGCAACCAAACTGTAGTTGTCCGGCAGATCGCTTCGGGCGGAGACCTGGAATGTCACAAGTGTATCACGGACCCCGTCATTTTCGGTGAAATAAAGTTCAGACGGACTGATCTGTAGGTCGGAGACGAGTGGATCGTCCTGAAACACGTTAGTTGGTCCGTCAGTATCATCGCAGGATGTCAGTAACAACAGTATTACAGCCACAAAAAAAGTGGAGAGAAGCTGGAGCGAATGTCTCAAAACGGTAGTACGAGGTGAAATAATGGTTCGGTAAAAGGATAAAAAAATCGGTAGAACTATGCCATGTGGTTGTTTTTTGACATTCAAAAGGGATAAGTGATATTACTTCATGCATGCAAGAATGTCAATACGGAGCGGCATAATGAATGCTAAAACGCCCGGTCGGAAGATATCGTACATGAATTGGAAGTTATCATACATCAATTGGTGCCATAATCCTCCCGTAGATCAATTGGTGCCTTAATCCTCCCGTAGATCAATTGGTATCATAACCCCACTTTAGATAAACCGGATTTTTTACCTCATATATCAGTTGCATCATGAGTCATGTATGTGTAAATTCACATTCGTGAAAAACGGTAACGCACATAGAATCAACTGGTGGTGGCCAATCTGCTGAAAGCGGATGGATACCGGTATGTGCCGTACCGATGATTGAGTATACAACCCGCTTTCAGATTATCTGGGAGTGGGTTTTTTTATTGAAAGATCCTGGTAAGCGCACATTGTCCTGAAAGTCAGTGCCCAGGATTGCATAAACCGGGTATTGAATACCCAGGAAATGAACTTAAACCGGGAACTGAATCTTCCTGATTATTGTGATTAATTTTTTTTAAACAATCGGACAAACTGCGCATTGCGGACAACCAAAACATGAGTATGAATCGCCAAACATATCAAGTACTGGCAGCATCTTACACGGCTATACCTGTATACAGAGTTCTTATGGCCGATACGGTGACACCGGTATCCCTGTTTTTGAAGATCCGTGATGATGCCGATCACCCATTTCTGCTGGAATCGGTGGAAGGTGGCGAGCAGGTCGCGCGCTATTCGTTTCTTGGTAAAAATCCGTATCAGGTGCTGCATTTCCGGGACAACCAGGTGACGCTGTATCGCAACCGGGTGACGGATGTTCCAGTTGGAATCGCACAGAATATCCCGGCAGGTGTGAAGACGCTGCTCGATGCATCGTACTTCGACGCCCTCAAGCAGCTCTGTATGACCTTGCGGGAGCCCAAAATTCCGGATATGCCAAGGCTGACAGGTGGGGCTGTCGGATTCTCCGCCTACGATACCATCAGGCAGGTGGAAGATCTTCGTGAAACTCCACCGGACGATCTCAATCTGCCGGAAGCTATCTGGGCTTTCTATGATGAAATTTTTGCTTTCGATCATGTCAAACACCGCGTGATTCTAATCAAAACTGTTTTCACAGATCCGGATAGCGACCATGATGCCCAATACGACCAGGCGCAGGCCTCACTCGACCGGATGGAACAGACCTTCCATCAACCGGTGACGGACACCACCGGATATCGCAAGACAAGCGACAAGCTGCAAAGTAACATCAGCAGGAAAGATTTCCGTACCCATGTGGAAAAAGCAAAGCAATATATCCACGAAGGGGAGATCTTTCAGGTTGTGCTCTCCCAGCGATTCCGGAGTTCTTTCGAAGGTGACCGTTTTATGCTTTACAGGGCGCTTCGGATGGTCAACCCGTCACCGTACCTGTTTTATCTGGAATTCGGTGATTTTGCCCTGGTGGGATCCTCTCCGGAAGTGTTGGTGCAGGTTCAGGAAGATACCGTTCGCCTGCTTCCCATCGCAGGCACACGTCCGCGGGGAAGCACGGTTGCTGAGGATCTCTTCAACGAAAAGGACCTGATGTCCGACCCCAAAGAACTGGCAGAACATATCATGCTGGTGGACCTGGGCCGGAACGACCTGTCACGAGTTTGTGAACCTGATACGGTC
>SLQC01000250.1 GCA_007131625.1 Balneolales bacterium
GAGCTGGGCGGATGGGTGATTGCCGGAAGGAAGCTTACCTGTAATAATGCGCAAAAGTTTACGCTGCCGGACGGACTGACGATCGAATCCGGGGGATATATGCTGTTGTGGGCAGATGGGAGAGGAGTGGCCGAATCCGCTGTACACACCTCATTTATTTTGCCGGAAAACGGAGGTGCCATCGGACTGTACGGACCTGAATGGGCGGAATTCCCTGTCATCGATACCGTGTCCTATGCGTCTGCCGATGTTACACATGACATCTCAATGGGGCGCATGGGGTTTTCCGGTAATGACCACTCGGGATTCTGGTTGCCGATGAACGATCCTTCACCGGGAGAGGAGAACCGGCTGGCACGGCTGAAGCAGGTCGCTTCGTTTCCGCTGGACATCAGTGATCCGTCGGGGCTGGGTCTGGATCATACCGGAAATTACCTTTGGACCGTGAGCGACGATCCGGGCGGCAGTATCTACAAGATCACCCGTACCGGCGACATACTGATCGAGTTGCCGGTAGATGGCCATGATATGGAAAGCATTACGCAGCATCCCTTCAATTATTCGCTGTGGGTGGCCGAGGAGCGAAAGAGGGAGATCGTTCAGTTCGATACGCTCGGTAATGAAATACAGCGCTTTCCGGTCGAAGTAGAGAAGCAACAGGAGAACGATGGCCTCGAAGGCATTACCATCAATCCGGCCAATAATCATATTTTTCTGGTAAATAAACGGCTTCCACGCGTTCTAATTGAGCTCGATGTTACTCAGGCGGTCGAACAGCAGCAAATTCAATATACACCGGTCAATTTTCGGGCGGAGGAGGATGCCCATGGTGTGACTTTGGCCGGACTTTTTTTTGAGGCCGGTCCGGACCGGCTCTGGGTTGTGAGCGATGAAGCCCGTGCCGTTTTTGTGATGGATTTGAAGGGGCGGCCGCTGGCCGCTTTCGATGCCGGTGCTCATGACCTCGAAGCAATCGCTCTGGTCACAAATGACAACCGGATCTATCTGGTGAGTGACAGTGATCAGACGCTGTACGAATATGAATATCCGGATCCTTTGAGACTTCTATCGCCAACTGACTGAATAAACTTCTTCCGACCGTACGTTTCTTCCCCATATGTCATTTTCTTTCCCCCTTTTGTCCGATTTTCAGTACCTTTCTCTTCATTTGAAAACCAGTACAGCAGGAATTTAGCAGAGGCAAAGCAGTTGTTGCATAATGGACAAGAAAAAGGAGTCAAACGTGTGTGTTTCCTTCAGGTTATCGTACCGAATTAAAAGTTTATGTTTAAGAGTTTATTAGATCAAGCAAATTACAAACGTAAGGCTTTTTGCAACCAACCGACAAATTTCAAGCAAGCGTTATTTTGCAAGCTATTGTCATATTTCAATTTATTAACATACCGTAATTTGTCAACATACCGTAATATACCAACATACCACAATTTATCAACATACCACAATCGATCATAGTACCGCAGGTGACACGATTAGTACAAATCGGGTTAATGTTTTTACTGGTCACTGTTACTGGGTCGTGTACCGGTCTGGAGCGGGCTCAGATGGAAGTAGCGACAGATGAGGCCAGAGGGAATCCGGTTACCGTGTGGGATTATCGAAGAGCGGAACAACTTCTAAGCTGGAATCTGCAGTCAAAGGTACTTGGAAGTAATATTCGTCCGGAATGGATCGATGACGACCGTTTTTGGTACAGGGTCCGTACGGTAGACGGTTACCGGTTTTTTAGAGTAAACCCTGATGAAACTGAAAAAATTGCGGCATTCGACCAGGAAAAGCTGGCCCAATCGCTGGCGAAAGTGCTCGACAAAAGAATTTCGGCTTGGCAGCTGCCGTTTTCGACATTTCGTTATGCTAAAGATGAATTAGCTATCCGATTTGTTGCAGATGATATAAAATGGGAGTGCGATCTTGTGCAGTATGAGTGTTTAGAAGCCGATGCGTCGGCGCGTCCGGATAACAGTGTGCTATCGCCCGACAAAAAATGGGCTGCCTATATCCGGGACCACAATCTTCGGGTGAGAAACCTGGAATCCGGCGAGGATGTCGCATTGACAAAATCAGGTACTGAACGACATGGTTTCGCAACAAATTCCCAGGGTTGGTTCCGGTCCGACACACCTGTGCTTCACTGGTCGCCCGATTCCCGGAAAATCGCCACATATCAGCTGGATGAACGGGAAGTAAAAGAAATGCATCTGCTTGAAACTGCCAGGGATCGACCGATTATTGACTCCTGGCCTTATGCGCTGCCAGGCGACGCAGCAGTTCCGATGCTGGAGCGCGTGGTTCTGGATATTGACACCCGGCGCAAGATTCGTCTGGACGTAGAACCGTCCCATCAACGCACTTCAAACTGTTGCGGACTTGAACGGGGGGATTACTGGGCGGATATCGACTGGAGCGACGACGCATCACAGATGGCTTTCGTGACCACATCGCGCGATTACCGGGAGGTCAATCTTTATGTAGCCGATACCGAAACCGGAGATGTGCGGCATATTTACAGAGAAACTGCCGAAACCTTTTTCGAATCGAACCTCACCTCTCGTGGCATTCCAAATTGGCGGGTACTTTTTGAGCGTGATCAGTTTATCTGGTTTACGCGTCAGGATGAGTGGGGGCACTTATATCTGCACGATCTGAACGACGGTTCCCTGGTGCACCGTATCACTGAAGGTGAATGGAATGTGGTGGATTTACTCCATATTGATGATAAAGGGGGTGACGTCTGGTTCACAGCAGCCGGGAAAATACCGAATCAGGATCCCTATTTGACACAGCTTTACAAGGCATGCTTAAACACCGGTTTTGGTTGCGGGATGGATGACGGTGGAGTTAGAGATGGAGACAGCAATAGAGTTTGTGGCAACGATAGAGATGGAGACAGCGACGGTGGCAGGGGAAGGGATGTCGGCTTTTTCCAACCAAAGCATCTGACGCCGGAAGTGGCCAATCATCAGATCCATATATCACCCTCAGGACGATTTTTTACCGATGAATACTCCACTTTTCGTCATCCGTCCGAGACTGTATTGCGTAATGCAGACGGTGAAATTGTGATGTCCATGGAGACAGCCGATATCAGCAACCTGAATGAAACAGCATGGTCTGCCCCGGAGCCTTTTACGGTGAAAGCCCGCGACGGAGAAACCGATTTGTACGGCATTCTTATTCTCCCGTCTGGTTTCGATCCAGAAAAATCGTGGCCGGTTGTTGTCAGCATATATCCGGGTCCGCAAATCGGAAGTGTAGGGACCCGCAGTTTCTCCGTGAGCCGACGGGGTCAGGCGCATGCTCTGGCGGAACTGGGTTTCGTGGTAGTCATGATCGACGCTCTCGGCACACCGCTTCGATCCAAGTCGTTCCACACTGCATGGTATGGGAATATGATCGATAACGGCATTGAAGATCAGATAACCGGGTTGCAGCAGCTGGCCGAACGGTATGACTGGATCGATATCGATCGGGCGGGCATATACGGCCACTCGGGTGGTGGTTATGCGACCGCGAGCGCACTGCTGCGGTTTCCCGGTGTCTTCCGGGCCGGTGTGGCCAGTGCCGGTAATATGGATAACCGGGGTTACACCTATTACTGGGGTGAAAAATATCAGGGTCCACGCAAAGAGGAAGATGGTAAGGATACTTTTACACGGCAAGCTGTTCACCGGCTGGCAGGCCGGCTTGAGGACCAGCTGCTCCTGTCATACGGCACCATGGACAGCAACGTACATCCCAATATGACATTGCTTTTGATCGATGAACTGATCAAAGAAAACAAAAATTTCGATCTCGTTGTTATGCCCAACAGAGGACACGGATACGGCAATGAATCGTATCATATTCGCCGGACCTGGGACTTTTTTGTTCGCCATCTTCTCGAAACTGATCCACCCAGGGAATATCGTATTCAGTAATAATGTTTCTTTGCAATCAGGTTTCCTCTGTGTTCAATCCGGCCTCCAGGACGAGACAATTATGACAGGCAATAATATGGCAGAGAAATAATATGGCAGAGAAATGCTTTTAAGTGGCAGAGCCGTCGGGTGGGGGTTAGTCTGGCTCGGATATCCGTCATACTGTTCAACCAGTTCACAAACAGATGGCTGATTCATAAAAAAAGATTATTCAGGGTCTCGATTTTCTTTGATTTAGAAATACGTTTCTTACTGACCATTAAGCTTTTTTTTCTGATTCGGATTTCACCTTTTGGATGAAAATACATAATCTTCTATCTTGCTGAAAGAACATCAGTTATAGATACATACCATTCTTGATGTACTGATTTAGGAATGAGATATAAGAACAGCAATATAAGATCATATAACACATGTGTTGTTACTAGTCATTTGGGACTGAAAACATTTAAAAATATAACAGCCGGGGAGCGTCTTCGTTATCCCGGGAGTCCATTCATTTAAATCAAATCACCACTTACCATTATGAAGTTAGTTGATCAGGAAGGAAATGAAATCACAAGCAAGAAAAACGAAAAAGCCCAGGAGCTGGAAAAGCAACTTGCCCAAAAGGCACATACCCTGGTGGAACCGCTGATAAACAAATTACAGCTGGCAAATCAACAGATCGGGCAGGAACAACTGATGCAGATCACATCCATGGCGCATCAGATGATCTTCAATCGAATGATATTCAATCTGATTCAAAAAGTCGGTGTTCAAAATATAAGTGAGTTGGTTGGGGAGAACGATGTAGAAGAGCTAAAAACTGCATTTTCCAATCAGTTTAAAGTCGGCCCTCCGGATCAGAAGCCTCCAGAGGCTTAAACGGAATGGTAAAAGAAGCAAAAGCGACATTCGGAGCAGGCTGTTTTTTGTGAAGAGAGGCTGTCTTCAAACGGGTCCGGAGGGTCCGATCCGTCATACCTTTTTAATGATCCGATTGTGACGGAAATCTCACCGTTTGAAGCTTTTTATGAAGCAGAAGAAGGGCATCAGGACTTTTTTTTAGCGAAATCCGGACCAGGGATATTGCCAGTTGGTGATTCAGCCGAAACTTGATAAATTCCAATCACTGTTTCGGGAAAAACTGAATTAGTTCGGTAATCACACCGGTTTATAGTAATATTTGAAATACGAGACGTCGATGAAACTTCCATGACTGGTAACCGACACACAGGAGTATGGTTAAAGTTATGGATACTCCATGTGACCTTATAAATTAAAAATTTTAAACGCATGAAACATACTGTACCGAAGGCTATCTTCTCGTATCTGCTATTATTAATGGTCGCCACTTTTCTTTTACAGGAAGATGCGCAGGCTCAGTTGCCCCCGGAAGATGTAGCGAAAATCCGGCAGGTCGGACAGGTCGAGCTGAATTACCGCGGATCGCACGCCGCCTATATACTTACTATTCCACGCACAGAAGATGAGCCAATCGGTGGTGATCACCAGGAACTTCGAATCATGGATCTTGAATCCGGTGAGGTTTCCGGTTTGATCGAGACGAACAAGCAACCCACAGCGCCGTCTTGGATGCCCGGAATTAACCGGCTGGCGTTTTTGATGATCGACAATCAACATCATGTAAATCGACAAGTTTATTCAGTTAACACCGCCGGAGAAGATCTGAAAAAGCACACTTCGGCACCTGAAGGGGTGATGGCATTTGCGTTTTCGCAGGATACGTCGCAAATAGCCTATACAATGCGCGAGCCTCTGACCGACGATGTCCGAGAGCGTCATGAAAAGGGATATGATATGGTGGTTTCCGGCGAAAATGAGCGGTATGTCCGGCTTTGGATCCGGGAAAATGGTGATGCGCGTGCTGTTTCGCCGGATAATATGAGTGCATGGGATTTCGTTTGGTCGCCCGATACAGATCATTTGGCGGTCCGTCTTAGCTACGGTACAGGACTGGATGACGAGATGATGTTCAGTGAGATCCTGAAAGTGAATATCTGGCAGAATAGTATGGATCTGCTGGTGGAAAGCCAGGGTAAAGTCGGACCCATGACCTGGTCGCCCGACGGTAGCCAGTTTGCGTTTTTGGCAGCTAAATCGATCAATGATCCGTTGCCGCAGCGCATCTATATTACAGAAGTCGGCAGTTATACCGCCTCCGATATTACACCGGACAACTACGAAGGAACACCCGAATGGCTCGGATGGAAAGACAATCAGACACTTCGGTTTGTCGCCGTAGAAGGAACCCGTACGACGCTCCGCGAACTCTCTGTGTCCGGAGGTGATGCGCAATTATTGGTCGGAGGTGGACGGGAGATCTTTCGGTCGGCAAGTTTTGACGATGCTTCGGATCGGATGGCCACCGCAGTTCACCGTCGCGATCATCCGTCTGAATTGTATGTACTGGTAGGACCAGGTGCTCAATCAAACTGGGTTCGCATGACCAACCATAATACATTTTTGGATGGGCGTACACTCGGACGGCAAGATACTATTTCATGGGAAGGGCCAGACGGACTCCGAATCGAAGGGGTTATCACCTACCCGGTAGATTATAATGAAAGAAGTACCTACCCGTTGGCCGTATTACCACATGGCGGTCCCGAGGGAATCAGCATCGACGGATGGAATACGCGTCCGCTCTACCCGGCCCAGGTACTCGCAACACACGGGTATGTCGTTTTGAAACCAAATTACCGGGGCAGCGGTGGCCGAGGATCCGGCTTTGCAATGGCCAATCACCGTGATCTCGGCGGCAAGGAGTTCGAGGATGTGTTGCGAGGAATTGATCATCTGGTATATGATGGAATCGTTCATCCCGGTCAGGTCGGTATCTCAGGCACCTCTTACGGCGGATATTTTTCGGCATGGGCGGGAACCCGTTATTCGGACCGGTTTGCCGCCGCCATCACCTTTGCGGGTCTGTCGAATTGGATCTCGTTTATGGGGACCACTGACATTCCACATGAGATGTCCCTCACACACTGGAATTTATGGTGGTTTGAAAACGAAGGGCTGAACTGGGATCGTTCGCCTGTTGCTCATCTCCAAAAAGCACGAACTCCGATCCTGGTAGCCCATGGCCTGTCAGATGAAAGGGTGCATCCGGAACAGTCTATGCAATTATATCAGTTTTTGAATCTGAATTATATTCCCTCAAGTCTGGTGATGTATCCCCGGCAACCGCATGGACTGACCGAAAGAGCACACCGCATTGATTTTATGGAGCGGGTAGTGAACTGGTTTGACCAGCATGTTAAGTGAGTTTTTGGGAACGGGAAAAGTAAGATCTCATGATTTCGGGCATGTCCGCCAAGTGTGACCAGCCTGCGAAGTTTGGGAACAGGTTGGAGAAGCAAGCCCGGAAAAGTAAGTTCAATCAATCGTCCTGTGACATCGGAAGAATCATGTATTCGTACCGGTATCAGTATGTTTGATGTTCAGCCGTGCCTTGATCCCCTCCTGTTGAAGCTTCATTTGCATATTCATTTCGAGGTTTCTCAGTATTTCATCCACAACCCTGCCTTCCACCTTA
>SLQC01000025.1 GCA_007131625.1 Balneolales bacterium
CGGATGTTGCCGGGCCACGAGTACTCCATCAGCAAATCCATGCAGTCTCGGCTCAGCTGCCTCACGCGTCCGTCTCGAGCATGTTTCTTCAGGAAGTGATCGACGGACTGCTTCCTTATATCGTTGGAAACAGACTGGTACTGGTGGGGTGGGAGGGATCCCAGGGGCAAGTCTCCTATTTTTGTGCAACGCGCCCGCACTATATCAACGAACTTATACTTTTCGATGGGTCGGTTGACCGAACCTGGATGGAGCCAAACAGTGATAAATACCGTCATTTGCGGGTTCTCGGATTGTCAGGCAAAGATGCAACCATTACGGAAGAAGTTGCAGATACCATTTACCGCTGGATATACGGCAAGAATGCGCAACAGAAATAAATAGTGATGCATACATATCTTGTTTTCCTTGCATATGTAACTGTTTTTATTATTCTAATGAATTACTGTTAAAAACATGGATTTTACTTTATTTGTTTTAATATTTTACTAATATTAGAAAAAGATAATTTTTGATGTAATTTGCTACAACTTTTCATTAACTGAATTCCGGCTTTTCACTTTTTTAGTCACTGCATCATGAAATTTATGAAAATATTGGTAATAGAGGACGATCGTATCGTCCGGACGTTGGTAAAACATGTATTGGAGAAAGAGGGACATGAGGTTTCTATTGCGGAACGTGGAGAATCAGGAGAACAGATTGCACTCGAAGAGGAATTTGACCTTATTATTCTGGATCTTGGATTGCCCGATAAAAATGGTCTCGATGTATGTAGAACCCTTCGTGAAAACAAGATGGATTCACCAATCCTTATCCTGTCGGCCTACCAAAATACCGATACCAAAGTAACAGGTCTGAATATCGGAGCCGATGACTACCTGACAAAACCTTTCGACAACAAGGAGTTATTGGCCAGGATCGATGCAATAACAAGGCGAGCAAAAAAAGGGGAGAAGCCCAATAATGTCTTCGAATGTGGTGAACTTAAAATAGACCTGCTGAATCGTGATTTTTTTGTTGGAGACAATAAAGTATTATTGACTAATAACGAGTTCAATCTCATTTCGTATTTTATGAAGAATCCTAACAGGGTTCTTGAAAAGGATGAGTTGACTCAAAATGTTTGGGATATTAATTTTAATACCAATACCAATTTCCTGAACGTCTATATCAGCTATTTAAGAAAGAAAATTGAAGAGCACACGTCTATTAACTATATCCAGACTGTTCGAAAGCGGGGTTTCAAACTTCAGTATCAATCTGTCAAGGAAGAAGCGTAACATTTCGGTACAATGATCTGAAGATGAGGCCGAACATGGACGGAAAAAAATATGCCGATGAGATCGCTTTTTTTTCTGAATATGTCAGCAAGCACAAAAAGGAATTGTTCCGTCACATCCTCGAATACCGTACCCGGTTTTTTACGGTAGTACTGGAGGATATCTATCAGGCACAGAACACATCGGCTGTATTACGAAGCTGCGATGGTTTCGGCATTCAGAATGTTTATGTCATTGAAAACAAAAACCGGTTCGATATAGACAGGGGAGTGACTATCGGTGCCGACAAGTGGCTCACTGTTCACCGATTCAACAAGCCGAACTCCCATAACACTGATGCAGCGTACCGACATTTGAGAGATAAGGGGTATCGTATTGTGGCTACTACCCCCCACGTTAAACAGATCTGCCTGTCCGATTTCTTGCCGGAAAGTCCGACTGCACTTGTCTTTGGATCTGAGAAAGCAGGATTGAGCAACTTTGCTGTGGATGAAGCCGATGAGCGGCTCTTTATCCCCATGCACGGACTCAGCGAAAGTTTCAATATTTCCGTTTGTGTAGCCATCTGTCTCTATCACATCCGGCAGATAATGGACAAATCCGGGCTTCCGTGGCAAATTCCGGATGATCAAAAAGATATCATCTATCTGGATTGGCTGCGTAAATCTGTTCGACATCTGAAGGCACTTGACCGCAAATTTAAGGAACTGCAACAGGATTCCTAATCCACCAACTCCAGCCCTATCCGGCCCCGTTTCTCATCTATCGACCCGATACGAACTTTGATGATATCGCCAACCGATACCACTTCGTGCGGGTTCTGTACTCGTTTGTGGCTGCTCATTTTGGAAATATGAAGCAGACCGTCCTGCTTAACACCGATGTCGACAAACGCCCCGAAATCAACCACATTGCGAATCGTCCCTTCCAGTTCCTGGCCTTCTTTAAGATCGCTCATGGAGAGAACTTCTTGTCTCAGAAGCGGTTTGGTCAATGCTTCTCGGGGATCACGTCCAGGTTTCAGAAGGTTTTCCATAATGAGTTCAAGGGTTGGTAGTCCGATTCCGACACTTTCCGCGGTCTTGTTTTTGTCAAGTTCATGGAATTTGAACGGGAAAAGATGAGCTGTCGCTGTTATTTTGTCCGGAGTGACACCGACCGATTCGCACAATTTTATTGCGGCATTATAACTCTCCGGATGTATCGCGGTATTATCCAGTGGTTGGGGAGAATCGGGGATGCGCAAAAATCCGGCGGCCTGCTGAAATCGAAACTCTCCGACTCCGGCTACCTTCTGTAAATCGTACCGGTTCCGGAACGGACCGTTTTCATCTCGATAAGTGACAATTTTTTCGGCAATAGTACGGCTGAGTCCGGATACATAGGTGAGCAGCGACAAGCTGGCGGTATTGAGATTGACGCCAACCCGGTTGACACAACTTTCGACGACATCGTCCAGTTTCCGGGTAAGCTTAGCCTGATTGACATCGTGCTGATAGAGTCCCACCCCGATCGATTTCGGATCGATTTTAACCAATTCCGCAAGCGGATCCTGGACTCTTCGGGCAATCGAGATATTTCCGCGCATAGCGGCATCCAGATCGGGAAATTCCTGTTTGGCAAGGGGGGATGCTGAATATACGGAGGCGCCGGCTTCGTTGACGATCAGATAATGCAGTATTTCGTCCGGATGTTTTTTTTTCCGTTCGCCGATCAGCTCGGCAATGACAAGCTCTGTTTCCCGGCTGCCAGTACCGTTTCCAATTGCAATAAGCGTAACACGGTGCCGGTCGATCATCCCTGAAAGAGTGTCCATCGCCTCCCGAACCTTTTTCTGCGGCGGAGTAGGGTAGACAGTTGTTCCATCCAGATATTTTCCGGTACCATCGACCACCGCCACCTTGCATCCGGTACGGTAAGCCGGGTCAATCCCCATTACTGTCTGGGACGAAAGTGGCGGTTGGAGTAAAAGGTTCTTCAGATTCTCGGCAAATGTTTCGATTGCATGCTCTTCCGCTTTTTCAGTAAGATCCTTGCGTGCTTCCCGTTCCAAAGCTGGGAAGAGTAATCGCCGAAAACAGTCTCTGATTGCCAACTCCAGCTCATCTGTAAAAATCGACCGGCGGTTAGTGATGATAAAAGAGGAGATCCTTTCCAGTGCTTTCTCTTCCATAATTTCCAACTTAACCGACAGAATCCCTTCCCGTTCTCCGCGGTTTACAGCTAAAATCTGATGCGGTTTCAGGTATTTCCGTTTATTGCTGAAATCATAATACTCGCGAAATACTTCCATCTCGTCAGGTTCGCTGCCACGGGTGACATTCAGAACGCCGTGATGCTCAATCTGCTTCCGCAAAGAGTTGCGCACATCGACTTCTTCATTGATCCATTCGGCACATATATCCCGCGCACCCTGAAGTGCATCGTCGGCTGTTTCTAATCCTTTTTCTGCATCCACGAAATCTGACGCAATTTTTTCCGGTTCGCCCAGTTCGGTACCTTCCTCCCAAATCAACACCGCCAGCGGTTCAAGTCCCTTATCACGGGCCACAGATGCCCGGGTCTTGCGTTTGGGCTTGTAAGGGAGGTAAAGATCTTCCAGCTCCTTCAGGGAAGTACAGGCGTTAATCTCTTCCTTTAGTTCATCGGTCAGCTTGTCCTGTTCCAATATGCTGGCGAGAATGGTGGATTTTCGGTCGTTTAGCAGGGTAACATGCTCTAGTTCGTCACGAATCAGACGCAATTGTTCTTCATCCAGCCCGCCGGTACGCTCACGACGGTAACGGGAGATAAATGGTATGGTGGCACCCTCATCCAACAGAGCAGATACAGCGGTTACCTGTTTGAAAGCCAGTTGAAATTTTTTTGCAATATCAGAAATTATGCCGGCAGATGGCATCATTTTTACTATTTTGAGAATTGAGAATTAAATTGGTCCGATAATGTAAAAAATTGCCGGTTTGCGTTAAACCATTCCGGTATAAACTCCGTTACTTCGTTACAGCATCATTTGCAACCGACGTCACTTCTGTGATACGGGACGGAGCATTGTTGCCATAGGTACAAAATATAACAGTGGTTTAATCTATTTCCAATGAATCAATTCGGTAGTAAAAAAGAATTTCTGCAATTTGCCATTTATATCGCCCGGGCTGCCGGGAAAAAAACGTTAGACCATTTTAAAAAAGGGGTTCAGGTCGACCGGAAAGATGACGATTCTCCTGTGACAGTTGCTGACCGGGAAGCTGAAGCCTGGATGCGGGAGCGTATTACGGAAAAATATCCGGACCACGGGATTATCGGAGAAGAGTATGGGACCGTCGGTGAACAAAAATCTGTACAGTGGATTTTGGACCCTATCGACGGGACCCAATCGTATATTCACGGAGTTCCACTCTATACAACCCTCATCGGCATTACAATAGACGGTGAACCGGAAATCGGTGTGATCTATGCACCTGCCACGGATGAGTTGTGCGATGCAGCGGTCGGACTTGGTACAAGGTTTAACGGACACTACTGCAAGGTCGGCAATACCCGTTCATTCCGTGAATCGACGCTCCTCAGCACCGACATCACCACTATTTACGAGGAGGGCTTAGACCAGCCCTTTAACGAGATTTTAAAAAGATGTCGGCTGCACCGTACTTGGGGTGATGCCTATGGCCATATGATGGTAGCTATCGGTCGTGCCGATATCATGTTCGACCCGCTTCTGAATATTTGGGATGCGGCACCGCTGCTGCCGATTTTGCGGGAAGCAGGTGGGGTGTTTCTCGATTTGGCTGGTCATGCCAGGATCGACAGCGGCCATGGTTTTTCTACCAATGAATTGCTTGCCGGTGAGATCCTGTCTATTTTGGAATCTTTCCCCAAAAAAACTTCCTGATTCTATAATATTAATTATTATAACATAGTTAAATATATGAGTTACAAATCGTTGAAAAGATATTTCAAATTGATAACGACCTCACTACTTTCGGCATTTCTATTAATGTTGGTTCCGGTACAAGCCGATGTGTATGCCCAGACAGGCGACTACGTACCAAGACCGCGGCATGAGGTCGACTATTCACAACTGGAAGTTCGTCTGGAGATCGGGTTTGAATCCCGTACTATCCGTGGTGACGCTGCCTTTGTCTTTCAGCCGAAACACGCTTATGTAGACCGTATCATATGGCAGGCACGGGATATCGATATAGAAACAGTCAGCCAGGACGGGGAGGAGATCTCTTATCGTTTTGAAAATGATTCGCTATCAATCACATTTGATCAATATCTGACGGAAAATGAAACCGTTGAAATTCGAGTAGTATACAAAGCGGAACCATCTTTCGGTGTGCATTTCAAGCCGAATGGTACCATATTTACTTCCAATCTGCCGGGAAGTGTTTCCCACTGGCTTCCCGGCCCAGTCCACCCGAGAGTTACAATGCCAGTTCGTCTTGATATGGAGGTGCCCGGCGATCTGATAGCAGTATCCAGCGGGGATCTGGATAGGCAAGAAGCCACAGAAAGGGGATCCCGGTTTATCCGTGTTTCTGATCAACCCCTGCCGATATCAGACCTCGGTTTTGCAGTCGGTATGTTTGAGTTTTCAGAAACATTTTCCGGCACAAAAAGTCTCGGTATCTATCATGAAGAAGATTTGATTTCAGATGAAGAACGGCAGGAACTTTTACAGAATTTGGTTCGTCGGATCAGCCAAATGGAGCGTTTTCTGAGAAGCGAACTGCCCGTCAATTCGTTTCATGTAGTTGTACTGGAAGATGACCGTTGGGAAACACGGCAGTATGCCGCCGGAATGACATATCTTTTCCGGAATCATAATCAAAAAGAGACACAACTCGACCGTTCCATTATTGCCCAGTGGTATGGAGTATCACTGCGGCCCGAACAGTGGAAGGATCTCCATTTTTCCGTGATGCTGCAGGCGGCAATGGCAGAAGAGATCGGTGTTCCAGACTGGAAATCGTATGACGACCCAGTCCGGGAAGCTTTTCAAGTCCCGGCGACCGTATTCGACAATGCCTCGATGGATTATTGGCAATGGGCCAGGGTATTCATTCGGAATAATGAAGACCCGGTTATGTCAACGGCACTCAGGGGCTCCTTGCAGGAAATGGCTGACCGTAACAGCACCTGGACGAATCGTGATTTTTCCGACTTTTTGTATGCCACGACCGGAAGATGGATGGAAGTACCGGAGCTGCGACAACCGGTCCCACAATCCGAATATCGATTCCATGTCAAGATTGAAGAGACACGCGGATCCGACAATTATACACTGGAATTCATTCCAGAGGCGGATTTGGCCGACGACAAGTTTCCGGTGACTGTCTACTGGACCCGCGATGGACGTATTTACGAGACAGAAAAACAGTTTGACGGCAGAGGCGAAAAATTGGAAGTAGACCCCGGCGGTTATGTCAATAATCTCTGGATCGGTCGAAATGACGACTCCGGCATTGAATTCACGGAGGAGAAGCCATTCTCACTCTGGCTTTATCAGATCCGGAGGGACGAAGACTCTGAACGTCGCAAGCTGGCCGCAGAGGCACTGAGGGATTTCACTTCCGACCCTGATCTCCAGTTGGCGCTGCAGGACCGGGTTAACAGGGAGGAGGATCCTGCAGTATTAGCGGAAATATTTCGGGTATTGTCAGATATTACGGCGGGCGCCAGTGGAACAGAGCGACGTTTTCTGGAAGGTATAACAAGTAACAACGCCGAGATTCGTATGGTCTCTATGGAGGCACTCAAAGTATATAAGGGCAATCAGCGCGTGGAGGATGAAGTACTCAGGATCATACAGACATCCGATGATATCGTTCTTGTAAACAAAGCAATTAGTACGTATCGTCATTTGCTTGACGAAGAGGATTTTCGCAATTTTGCGTTACGTTTTCTGAATGAGGATCGCCAGGATCTGCTATTTACAGAAACATTGCTACAGGAGCTGTTCGAGTTACCGCCTACCGATGACGCTATCGAAATGGCTGTGGAGTATCTTCGTGACGGATACTCATTTGACCTCCGGTGGCTGTCGTATTACCAGCTCCGGAGAATTTCCGGAGCTACTGGTTGGCAGAAAGATTTTGCAGATGCATATTCCGATGATTCGGATCCAAGGATTCGTTTTCTGACTCTTTTTTCGCTATC
>SLQC01000386.1 GCA_007131625.1 Balneolales bacterium
GAAGTCTCCCGGGAATTAAGAGATTATATTATTGATCTGGTATCTGTTCATGGGGGTCATTTTGGTGCAAGCCTCGGTGTCGTTGAACTCACTATCGCTATTCACTATGTCTTCAATACACCGGAAGATCAACTGATCTGGGACGTCGGACACCAGGCATACGGCCACAAAATTCTAACTGGTCGACGCGACAGATTTCATTCCAATCGCAAATATCAAGGCCTTTCCGGTTTTCCGAAACGATCTGAAAGTCCCTACGACACGTTCGGGGTTGGACACTCCAGCACCTCCATATCGGCCGGTCTCGGCATGTCCGTTGCCCGCGACCTGCTGGGGAAAAACCATCAGGTTGTGGCTGTGATTGGTGACGGCGCCATGACTGCCGGACTCGCTTTCGAAGCGATGAATAACGCCGGTGTACAGAACAGCGATATCCTGGTCATCCTGAATGACAACCGCATGTCGATTGACCCCAATGTCGGCGCAATCAACGAATACCTCGCCGATCTAACCACCTCCAAAACCTTCAACCGACTGCGGGACGATCTGTACGATATGCTCGGCTACTTCAAGGGTGCCGGCGAAAAAATGAGAAAATTGGCCTCCCGGCTGGAAGCGGCTATGACTACCGCGCTGACTCCAGGGTCGCTTTTCCGTTCACTCGGCTTTAAATATTACGGTCCAGTCGATGGTCATAATGTCAAAAATCTGACAAGGCAGTTACGTGATCTGCAGAAAGTCGGTGGTCCCAAGTTGCTGCATGTAGTGACGGTGAAAGGCAAGGGTTTTGCCCCTGCCGAACGGGATCAGGTTAAATGGCACGCCTCCGGAAGTCCGTTCGACAAGATGACCGGCAATTCGATAGTCAAAAAAATAGCGAGCAAATCCATTCCCAAGTATCAGGATGTGTTTGCCGATACCCTTATTGATCTCGCAAAGAAGGATGAGCGGCTGGTAGGTATTACAGCTGCCATGCCGAGCGGGACCAGCATGCTCAAAATGATGGAGATTCTGCCCGATCGTGCTTTTGATGTCGGCATCGCCGAACAGCATGCGGTAACCTTTGCGGCTGGACTTGCCACACAGGGGCTCAAACCATTTGTCGCCATCTATTCGACCTTTCTTCAACGGGGTTACGATCAGGTGATCCACGATGTCGCCATTCAGAAACTTCCGGTCGTTTTCTGCATGGATCGGGCGGGAGTCGCCGGTGCTGACGGACCCACCCATCACGGTTTGTACGACATCGCCTACTTCCGATGTCTGCCCAATATCGTCGTTGCCGCGCCTCTCCATGAGCAGGATCTACGCAATCTTCTCTACACCGCATCCCGCTACGAGGAGGCTGCTTTTGCCATCCGATATGCGCGGGGAAAAGCAACGGGAATGTCACTAAGCGATGAATATGAATATATTATACCTGGTACCGGAAAAGTACTCCGGGAAGGGAATGATGTCGTAATTCTCAGCTACGGCACAGTTGGAAAGTATGTTCCGGAAGCGATCGACAGGCTTGCTGAAAAAGGTATATCCGCCGGTCATTACGACATGCGCTTCGCCAAACCCCTCGACATTGATTTGCTGGAACAGGCGGCACTCCGCTACGACTATGTTATCACCCTTGAAGATGCTGCAAAACAGGGAGGTTTCGGTTCTGCCGTGGCTGAATACTACATGGAGCAGGAACATCGTCCCGTCATGAAAATAATGGGGGTCGAGGATCGTATCGTCGAGCACGGCACCCAGCTGGAATTACATCACGAACTGGGTTTGGATGCTGACGGGATCGTTGCTCAAGCAGAAGCATTGCTAAAGAAGACGGTTCCATGGATGAAAGCGCAAACTAACACTATTCATATTACGTGAAATCCGACCCGGGAAACATCACATTGTTGCTTGTAATTCATGCTTCATTTCTGATCGCCGCTGCCTAAGTTCGGGATCCCTCTGTAAGGCGGTTAATCTCTATCCGGCTACCATCGTACAAGAGCCGATGCCCAGGTAAAACCGGCTCCGAAAGCCGCAAGGCATACCAGCATGTTTACTATTAACAAACCCTGATCAACCGCTTCGCTGATAGCGATGGGAATGGAGGCAGCGGTGGTATTGCCAGATCCAGATCATCTTTGGAGAATCCGGTCGCCTCAAGAGCCTCTGTAATCACTTCAGGGAATTTCGTGACAGCATGCCTGAATACCGTTTGTCCGTAAAACCCAGTTTTTCCTGAAGAAAACAGCCTCCACCGGGAAATTCATGGTCTGACGACATACTTGCAAAAATGATCAACTGAATATCTGACGCTTTTTTTCGGCATTTTCAATAGCATTAAGGGAAGCCTGGTATGCAAGTCCCGACAACGTGTCACCTTCGTTCACCCATGCATTTTTGATATTCTCAAGAGTTAGCGGACTTTATTGGTTATTACTTTCCGTACTTCGGCAGTGACCGGATTGTTCTCCATTGATTTCTTTAAAGACGATTCAATGCTACGGAATGAAGTGTAGAAGTTGCAAAAAAAATAACAGGAAATACCATGATTTGCTTCATGGGTAAGCTCCAATAATTAAATGAACAATTTTGAATTATGTAGCAAGTAATAATGCAAAAAAAGCAATTAGAAATAATTGCTCACTTTTGGTTGTTAATAGTTAAAGGTTTCGTACGCCATTAATTAATACGAATCATATTGGTAAATGCAATTATTTGCTTTGAAAAAATGTAAAAAAAACTCAATGCCCTTGCTATCGACTGGCTTCTCTCGCCGGAAACCCTGCGACAGCGCATTCAGTCCTGACCAGCATTGGCCAAACAGCAGACGGGCGAGGAGAACTATAAAAAAGTCGATATTGGAGCCCGGGCCTGGTACGGTGAATTGACCCCAAAAGTCCACTTTTTAGCAAAAGTCTTCCCTAAAAAATCGTATTTTGACAATTGAGTAATTTTTTTCCCTTCGAAGGAGGGTTAATGGAGGATAAGCTCACGGATCCAGGTTATATATAATCAACCGAATTGAACAGATCATAATTTAGAGGAATCAATATCAATTATTAATTACTCATGAGAAGGTTTTCGGGTATGGGATAACTTTTCAATAAAAAATGGAGGTAGCGCTATGAATCACCAAAAAATGTATCTGCTTTTGGGTATACTTATTTTACTTGTATCATGTGAACCTGCAACCGACGATGCCGTCCAGAATCCGCAAATGGATATTCCTGAAGAGTATAAAATCGGGGGAATGGCTGTAGGTCTGCAATCTTACACGTTCAATCGCTTTACCGTAATGGAAGCGATTGAGAAGACCGCCCGTGCAGGTGGAAAAGTTATTGAACTGTATCCCGGTCAGCGGTTGAGCCCGGATCGTCCCGATGACATTTTCGACCAAAATGCCTCCGATGAAGATATTGCAAAAGTAAGAGCCAAAATGGACGAACATGACATTCTCCCGGTGAATTTCGGAGTGGTTAGTCTTCCCAACAATGAAGAAGATGTTCAAACAGTTTTTGAATTTGCACAAAAACTTGGTGTACAATCCGTTACAAGTGAACCTTCTGTTGAAGCACTTGATTTGATCGAACAATTTGTACAGGAATACGACATCATGGTAGCTATCCATAACCATCCGGAAGGCTGGGGACCCGAAGGATATCGGCTCTGGGACCCGGAGTATGTTCTTTCAATAGTGGAAGATCGAGATTCCCGAATCGGAGCATCTGCCGATATCGGACACTGGATCCGTTCGAATATTGCACCAATTGACGGTCTTCGTATTCTTGAAGGTCGCCTGATAAGTGTCCATTTTACCGATGTGGATAAGTTTGGTTCCGATGGTGAAGATATTGTAATGGGTAAAGGTGTCGGTGATATCGTCGGCGTACTTGATGAACTGAATCGACAAAATTTCGGAGGTCATCTTTCCATCGAGTATGAAACCAACTGGTATGAGAACGTCACCGATGTTGCTCAAAACATCGGTTTTGTTCGTGGTTGGGCCAATTCCAGAAAAAGATAAAAGGTATCTACCACGCTTAACTGATACGCTGTCACTAAAAAGGCAATCACAGTAATCGTGTATATATCAACAGAGATATATTGCGGGCATTTGGTTAATGGCTCCAGACATGGATTTTCAAACAGAGAGCCCCGGCCTTCACTTTTAATTTTCCGATGCATTGTCGCTTATCCTTTAGGATAATGTTTTCATTGTAATTAATAATCCAATTTTAGACAAACTTTTATTTAATTCGGAAATGAAGGGATGGTCACGTCTATGGCAATGTTTACGGTTCGGCCATACGTTGCCCATTACCCCGGAAACCGAGGATGCCGTTGCAGACCCGGTTGAACCGGGTAAAGGACTTATCAACATGGGCTTCGCCCTTGGTTTCGATGCGGATAATCGTCCTGTTTTAAGTGATCATAAATTCGATGAAGACGACAATAGCCAGATCTACAATGCACGTAAGGATATAGGGGGATGCAAGATCTATCAGACCAGCGACTGGAACTGGCAGTGGGACTTCGGTGGCCTTGGTGCTATTCCCTCGCGTTTGGGTGTGAGCGGAGGTGTAAAGCCGACGGACGATGGTTATCTTTCGCTTCCGTATTTTCATGAAAAGTACGGATCGGATGTTTGGCAACTGGATCCGGATTCGTCTTGGCTATCAAAATCAGGAATGGCTGAGTATGGACGGGTCTGTGTTCTAAGAATTGAAAGGAAGAACATGGTGTCGGTACCCTGAAAAGTGTTTATCTTGAAACTTGATATCGAATTACTTGGAAGCCGAAAATCAACAACTGGAAACAGAACTCGGCTCCGGAAATCTGGACTATGTCAAACTGCAGGAAAAGTCGGTCCGTTACGTAGTGATCGGCAAGCTCATTGAAGAAAAAACCAATAAGTGGCTGGAACTTGCGGAGATGGAGTGATTCGGCTTCATCGCTGTTATTCCACCGGTAAACCAAGTAGAGGTGTTTATGAAACGAATAGCTATGTTTACATCGGGGGGTGATGCTCCGGGTATGAATGCCTGTATCCGGGCGGTGGTTCGTACCGCCGCGTATCACAACATTGAGGTGCTGGGCATTACCTACGGTTATGATGGTATGATCAACGATGAGTTCATTACGCTGGTACCCAGGGACGTTGCCGGAACCATTCATCACGGTGGAACGATTCTCAAAACTGCCAGAAGCAAACGGTTTCTCACCCGTGAAGGGCGGGAAACGGCTTACGCAAACTTGCAAAAACATGGTGTCGAAGGCATCGTAGCAATCGGCGGGGATGGCACGTTCCGTGGGGCATGTGATCTGATCGCCGAATGTGATATTCCGGTGATCGGTATTCCGGGAACCATTGACAATGATCTCGAAGGCACTGATTTCACCATCGGATATGATACCGCCATTAACACCATCATTCAGATTGTGGATAAGATCCGCGACACAGCCGAATCCCATAAGCGACTCTTTATCGTCGAGGTCATGGGTAAGGATGCCGGCCTGATCGCCTTGCGAAGCGGGATCGGTGCCGGAGCCGAAGCTATCCTGATTCCGGAACAGCCGACGGATGTAAGCCAGATGATGGAGCAATTTGAGAAAGGACGCAAGGACAAATCATCCTATATCATCATAGTTGCCGAAGGCGATCAGTCAGGTGGTTCCTATCAGATTGCCGGTCAAATTGAGCGTGATTTTCCCCAATATGATACCCGGATCAGCATTCTGGGGCACATTCAACGTGGCGGATCCCCCACCTGCATGGACCGTGTACTGGCCAGCCGTCTCGGTCTTGCCGCTGTGGAGGCGCTACGGGACGGACACCGGTCTGCAATGGTCGGCATCATTCATTGGGACATTGAATTTACTCCGCTCGACAAGGCCGTTAAACATATTCGTCAACCCAATCCTCATCTTATCCGGGTTTTGGAGATTCTTTCGGCGTAAAGTTCAAGAGTAGCCTTATTGACATAAAAAATAACAATGCTAATCCCCCTTTCACGGGCTTGGCTTGGCGCAACAGGAGTTCTGAATTTTGAGACACGGTTGGTTGTGATGATGCAGTATATCAATGTTGTGGCAGACAGGTAAAATTGGAGGGAAGGATGATGTACCTATTCAGCCGGCATTATACTTTTTGTGGAAGACATCGGTGTTCCGGATCAGCCTATACGTGAATCATAAACCCGAATACGCTCAAAATACTGTTTGAATTTATCAACAAATGCGTCATACGCCGGAGTATTTTCCTTGAGATAGAAATAGACCGAGTGTAAAATCATTGAATTTCACTATTTTTGAAGTTATACAATTTTTTTCCTTTGTTGCACCATCATATTTATCCTTTTCCGTTCATGGTCAACCGGTTATCACATATTACATTCAGACCTTCAACCAGGAACCGACTCCTATTTTTCCTATTATAATGTATGACTGATCAAAATTTTTCCCTTTCCGATTTTGATTATCATCTTCCGGAATCCCTGATTGCTCAAAAACCGGCCGATCCTCGGGACCATTCACGGCTACTGGTTTACAATCGGCAAAACGGGTCAATTACAGACGATTTTTTTTACAATTTTGCCAATCATTTACCGGAAAACTCTACACTGGTTTTAAACAATTCCAGGGTGGAAAAAGTGCGGCTTCTTTTCGGGAAAAAGGAGGTATTCATCACCAGAGTCATCGATCCGTATACCGTGGAGGCGATAATTCGTCCCGGCAAGCGATTCAGGACCGGTAAGACTGTTACTTTGATCGACCCGGATAATCAGACGACCCCGGATAATCCAACTAATCACGTCCCACAGCTTAATCTCAACACTTATTCCAATCACGGCTCTCACACCGATCGTGGCTCTCGTACCGATCACACCAATCACAGCAATCCTAGTGATGACTACACTCATTCCGGGACTACAGAACAAGACACATCTCCCCGGAAACTTGTCAGGGCAGAAGTTCTTCATACTTCAGAAGACGGACTGCGTACACTCCGGTTTAATTATCCGGTGAATCATCCGATTTTCGATCCATACCGGCACACACCATTTCCTCCCTATATCAAACCGGATGAAAATCTCGCCGGGCGCTATCAGACGATCTTTGCCCGGGACAAGGGGAGTAAAGCCGCACCTACTGCGGGCCTCCACTTCACCGACCATGTATTTTCTGAACTTAAAAAAAAGTCTGTTCAAAAAATTGAACTCACCCTTCATGTCGGGCTTGGAACTTTTGCACTTGTTAAAACCGAGTCGATACAGGAACACAAAATGCATTCGGAGTGGTACCAAATCACCCCGGAAGCAACGGAAGCATTGCGAAAAGCCCGATTTATAACAGCGGTCGGAACTACATCCGCCAGGGTTCTGGAATCCGCAGCCGAACAAGACGGATATGGCACCCCTGGTAAGGCTCCATTTCGTGATTTTCAGGCACATGAGCAAGAAACCGATATTTTTATTACACCCGGTTACCAATTTCGGGCAGTTGATGCACTTCTGACTAATTTTCATCTGCCGAAAAGCACACTATTGATGATGGTCTCTGCTTTTATCGGGATTGATGAAATGCATCGCATTTACAGGCATGCAATTCATAAGAAGTATCGGTTCTACTCCTTCGGGGATGCCATGCTGCTTCTGTAGCACCTCATTCACCACTGATCGCGATTGTCTGTTCTGATCACACCCAAAAGCACCAATCACCACAATATGCACTGCTACACAAAATCTGCACTTATACAGAACAGGCTCCGGAGTCTGCGACAATCAACACATCTCGAAATAGTCACCATTGATCACGATCAAGTGAACGGTACTGCACCGCTTCCGCAAGGTGATGTGCTTTTATGTGTTTGGCATTATCCATATCCGCAATGGTTCGAGATACTTTCAGAATGCGATCATAGGCTCTGGCCGACAATCCCAGCTTGGTCAGTGCCTGCTTCAGCAGACTGGAACCCTGACTATCTATTACGCATATCATCCTGACCATCCGGGTACTCATTTGTGCGTTATTAAACACTCCGGCAGCTTTTTCAAATCTTCTTTTTTGTCTTTCACGGGCATTTATCACCCGTTCACGGATAGCATCCGACCCCTCCGCCGCCGAATTAACCGACAACTCATCATAACTTACTTTTCGGACCTCCACATGCAGATCGATCCGATCCATCAGGGGACCGCTCACTTTTCCCATGTAACGCTGAACCTCTTCTGGCGTCGATACACCCGGGTCATCCGGATCGAACCAATCGCCACTCGGAGACGGGTTCATTGAGGCGACCAGCATTATCCGGGACGGATAGTTTACACTGATCCTGGATCTTGATATGGTTACCAGCCCATCTTCAAGGGGCTGTCGCAATACTTCCAGAGCGCTTTTTCGAAATTCCGGCAATTCATCCAGAAACAGCACTCCGTTATGTGCGAGCGAAATTTCGCCCGGACGGGGGAAACTGCCGCCACCAACAAGTGCGGCATCAGATATGGTATGATGTGGTGACCGAAACGGACGCTGGATGATCAGTGAAGAGCCGTTATTCAATAGACCTGCAACGGAATGAATCCGGGTGGTTTCCAGTGCTTCCTCCAGAGTGAATGGTGGCAAAATGGAAGCAAGTCGACGGGCGATCATCGTTTTTCCCGATCCCGGTGGTCCGATCATGATGATATTGTGGCCACCCGCTGCCGCCACCTCCATCGCTCGTTTCACATTTTCTTGTCCCCGAACATCCCGATAATCCATCACGCTGTTTTTCCGATCTCTCTGGAACAGCTTTTTTATATCGACACGAACAGGTGATATTTCTTTTATGCCATTCAACCAGTCGGTTACCGCCGTCATGTGGGAAAACCCATAGACATCCACACCATCCACCACAGCCGCTTCCCTCGCGTTTTTTTCCGGGACAACCACCTGTTTTATACCCTTGTCCCGGGCTTCAACCGCAACAGGTAAAACTCCATTGACCGGACGCAGAGAACCGTCCAAGGCCAATTCACCCAGTATTAGTGTCTCCGGTAGCTTGTCCGTACGAACTTGCCGGGACATTGCAAGCAGTCCGACAGCTATCGGCAGATCAAATAAACTGCCCTCTTTCGGGAGGCTTGCCGGGGCGAGGTTAACCGTAATACGTCCTCTCGGCATTTCAAATCCGCAGTTTCTTACCGCCGCTTCAATGCGATCTCTTGACTCGCTTATGGCACGGTCCGGAAGTCCCACCAGATAATACTGGGGAATCCCGTTCACTGCATTGGTCTCCACATCAATCAAATGGGCATCTACACCGAATGTCGATGCACAATATGTATGTGCCAGCATGTATCTTTCCTCTTTCTTTTTCGTAATCAGAGAAACAAGCAGACACATCCTTACAGATCTCCGCACGGGATGGGGTCTTTTCAAACAAATCAGACCCATTTTTCACACGGATAAAATTTCGAATCAATACTCAGCTTTGTAATAATAACAGTGATATCAGAAACAATCGGACTTTTTTGGACATTTAATATACTTTTTGTGAGGAAACCGTTATGGCACACGATCTTGTAGAAGAGATCAGGGTATCCGGCAGGGAATTAATTGATCGTGTTCAGGAACTCTTGCAGGAGGGCAGTATCCGACGAATGGTCATCATCAACGGAAAAGGTGAAACCGTTTTTGAGATACCGCTCGCACTGGGTGTTATCGGGATGGGCGGAGCCTTTGCACTCGCTCCGATTATCTCCTCCATCGCCGCTTTTGCGTTTCTCGTAAAAGACACACGAATCGTAGTAGAGCGCTACCCGCATTCCGGAAAGGGTCGGGTAAGAAACGAATTGTCCATTAAAAACAGAAGGCGGGCAGACCGTAACCAAAATCACTCCGCCCGCGATTCTTTCGAAATTGATGCCGAATTTGAAGTCCTGGACTCACAGGATTAAAGCCGGAGATCAATATCGTAACGATTTTTCAATGTGTTTTTATGAAGCAGTTGACTCAGCGGCCTCTTTTTGCTCTTCTTCCTGTTCAGCAAGCCAGCGTTCGGAATCGATAGCCGCCATACAGCCGGTTCCGGCAGCGGTGACAGCTTGACGATAATCTTTGTCTTGCGCATCGCCACAGGCAAAAATTCCGGGTTTATTGGTATGGGTGCTGCCTGGTTTGGTCAGAATATAACCTGTTTCGTCCATTTCCAACACCTCTTTGAATAAATCGGTATTGGGCTTGTGTCCGATCGCAAGAAACACACCGGTCACATTTTTAAGTGTAGTAATTTCATCGGTTTGTACATTTTTCACCTTGACACCATCAACTACCTTGTCTCCCAGTACTTCCTCCAGTACGGTATTCCACATCACTTCCACTTTGGGATGCCCAAGAGCGCGCTTTTGCATAATTTTGGACGCCCGAAACTTGTCCCGACGATGCAAAATGGTCACCTTGCTCGCAAACCGGGTCAGAAACGTAGCTTCTTCCATAGCCGTATCACCACCACCGATAACTACGACCTCCTGATCCTTGAAAAAAGCACCGTCGCAGGTCGCACAAGCCGTCACACCGTGTCCGCGTAACTGCTGCTCACTTTCTAAACCCAGCCATTTGGCGGAAGCACCCGTTGAAACGATCAGGGCTTTGGCGTTAAGTTCGGTTTTATCATCAACCGTCACCTTGTAGGGTTGTTGATCGAAATCGATTTTTGTAACGGTTCCCCAACGGCAATCAGCCCCGAAACGGGTGGCTTGCTTTCGGAAATCATCCATCATTTGCGGACCAAGCACGCCGTCCGGGTACCCCGGATAGTTCTCCACGTCGGTTGTTGTCGTCAATTGCCCCCCCGGTTCAGGACCCTCGAAAACAAGCGGGTTCAAATTGGCCCTTGCGGCATAAAGTGCCGCCGTAAGCCCGGCAGGTCCACTCCCGATTATTACCACATCCATTGTTTTTCCAGCAATATCATCCATAATTATTCTCTGTTATCTTTTTGTATCAATTTTCACTCTGTTCAGACGCTGAATCTTACGTGATTATTCGTATACATGAGATTACAATGTATGGATTTATTAGTTCACATGGGGCATCCATTCATGTGTTAAATCATGCGCCTTTGTGTCAGTGATCACCGTTATGGGTGTTTCATCACCAAAATAAAGGTACGAGGATCATACATTTTTTTCTAACGGCTGAACCATCTTATTTATCATATATAAATATATAGATATAATATTAGAAAAACAACCGCAATACATTGGATCGATAACCGCTTTCAAAGAGGTGGGGTGGAATTATTTCTGAGCAATGGCAGTAGAAAAATCAATCACGGAAACACTATTTCCCCATTGTTTCCAATTTACTCACAATTATGTATGTTATGAAGCACTAATGATTTACTAAATCAAAACAACACCAGTGAGGAGCATAGGTTGTGAATATTGCTGTTCCCAAAGAGACGGTTGATGATGAAGCCCGTGTAGCGCTGACGCCCGCTGTCGTCTCTCAAATTGTATCATCCGGACTCAGTGTCTCTATTCAAAAGGGGGCCGGGATGACATCCTCTTTTACCGATACCGCGTATGAAAAAGCAGGTGGGAAAATCGTCCCGGATGCAAAATCCCTGTACAAAGGAGCCGATGTCGTACTGAAGGTGCAAAAACCGGATGACGAAGAAATCGCCATGATGAATCCCGGAACGGTGCTTATCACCTTTTTATGGGCATTGTCGGATCAGCCGCTTGTCGAGAAACTGCAGAGAGCCAATATAACGGCTATCGGAATGGAGGCATTGCCTCGTATCAGCCGGGCACAAAGAATGGATGCCCTCAGTGCAATGAGTTCTATCGCCGGGTACAAATCTGTACTTATCGGAGCCAATGCTCTCGGTAAATACCTGCCGATGCTGATCACAGCTGCCGGCACCATCGCACCGGCGAAAATTCTTGTACTCGGAGCCGGGGTGGCCGGACTCCAGGCTATAGCCACAGCCAGGCGGCTCGGTGCAGTCGTGGAGGCGTTTGATGTGCGTTCCGATGTCAAGGAGCAGGTCGAAAGTCTCGGCGCTTCGTTTATCGAAATCCCATTGGAGGAAGAAGAAACCGAAACCAAAGGTGGGTATGCCAAAGATATGAGCAAGGAAGCCCAGGAAAAACAGAAACAGATCATACACGAACACATCAAAAAAAGCGACCTTGTGATCACCACGGCACTGATTCCCGGAAAGCCTGCTCCCAAACTGATCACCGCCGCAATGGTGGCCGATATGTCGCCTGGCGCTGTAATCGTCGATCTGGCATCCGAACAGGGAGGCAACTGTGAACTCACCAGGCCAGGCGAAGACTACTTTACCGACAACGGCGTGATCATCCGCGGCCCACTCAACATACCTTCCGCAATGCCGATCCACGCATCCCAGCTTTATGCCAAAACAATTCATGCACTGCTTATGCACGTGATCAAAGACGGCCAGATTCATCTCGATTTCGACGACGAAATCACCGGTCAGGCTACCATCACGCATAACGGAAAAATTGTCAGTTCACTTCTGTCCTGATCTGCTAACTAAACTGCTTATCCGGAGCACAATCAAACCAAATCCTTTTATGGAGACTTTCATTTTCAATCTTTTCATCTTCGTACTGGCCGCATTTGTCGGTTTTGAAGTGATATCCAAAGTTCCCCCTACATTGCACACTCCGCTGATGTCCGGTGCCAACGCAATTTCCGGTATCACCCTGGTCGGTGCACTCATCATCGCGAGTCATGTAGTCTGTACCATTACCTGTTACATCGGTTTCGTAGCCATCATATTCGCGACCATAAATGTTGTAGGCGGATTTATGGTCACCGACCGCATGCTGGAAATGTTTAAGAAGAAGGGGGATGAGTAATGAATCCATTGGTGCCTGAAGCTATTGCCGATTATCTGCCGAATGCCATTCAACTGGCTTATCTCCTGGCTGCTGTCCTGTTTATTCTTGGGCTAAAGCGGCTGAGTTCACCTGCCACCGCCCGTTCCGGAAACATGCTTGCTTCGATTGGTATGTTCATTGGTGTCGTGGTCACATTATTTGACCGGGACATCATTTCATTTGAGTTTATCATTGCGGGAATATTTATTGGAGCAATCATCGGTGCGTTCCTTGCCCGCAAGGTACAGATGACCTCCATGCCCGAGCTGGTCTCCCTCTTCAACGGTTTTGGCGGCGCTGCATCAGCTCTGGTCGCTTCCGGAGAATATTTCCGGTTGGCAACCGAACCGTTCGGTGGACACGAACTGGGCGCAATGGTCATCTCTCTGTTTATTGGTTCTTTGACCTTCACCGGCAGCATGATTGCTTTTGGCAAGCTTAAAGGGATAATTGGAGGAAGCCCAATGGTGTATCCCGGTTACAAGGTTGTCAATACTACCCTTTTAATTATATTACTTGTGTTTGCCGTGTTGTTCGTGGTGGATGCCGATAACAGGACATTCTATCTGGTAATTACCGGTTTAGCCCTGATGCTGGGAATCCTTTTGGTACTTCCAATTGGCGGTGCCGATATGCCGGTGGTAATCTCTCTGCTAAACTCCCTGACCGGCCTCGCGGCTTCAGCCACCGGATTTGTACTGAACAACAACCTGCTGATCATCAGTGGAACCCTGGTCGGGTCAGCCGGACTCATTCTTACCATGATCATGTGCAAAGCCATGAATCGTCCGCTTGCAAATGTGCTATTCGGTGCATTTGGAACCGAGGCGGCCGGGCCTGGAGGTACCACGGCAGATATGGGTAAAACGGTGAAAGAAGTGACAGCAGAAGACCTTTCGGTGATGACCACATACGCCAAACGAGTGGTGATTGTGCCGGGTTACGGACTTGCGGTCGCCCAGGCGCAGCATGTCATCCGCGAAGTAGCCGATTTTCTGGAATCGAAAGGGGTGGATATCCGATACGGGATTCATCCGGTGGCCGGACGCATGCCCGGTCATATGAACGTGCTGCTGGCCGAGGCCAATGTACCATATCCGCAATTGTTTGATATGGACGATATCAACAAGGAATTTGAAAAAACCGATGTGGTTCTGGTGATCGGAGCAAACGACGTCGTCAACCCGGATGCCCGGACTAATTCGAACAGCCCGATCTACGGCATGCCGATATTAAATGTGGATGAAGCCAAGTCGGTAGTGATTCTCAAGCGTAGCTTGAATCCCGGTTTCGCAGGTATCGACAACCAGCTGTTCTATGGTGAAAACAGTTATATTTTCTTCGGAGATGCCAAAAAATCGCTCGAGACATTAATTCAGGCATTAAAAGAGCTTTGAACCCTGCTTCATTTCTTTCAATGTTTGATTGCGGTGAATCTTTGCCCGCATATGAAACCATGAAAGGGCTTTGATACCTTCATAGCCCGAATAATGTGTATTAACTGATTTACATCTGTTACTTGCAAGTCAGGTCTGCACAGACTCTTTATGTGCTCTTTTTTTCGTCAGATAAGTATCGATTGACCGGGAAGCAAGTTTACCGTCAGCCACCGCCTGTATCACCGTAGCTCCACCACGTGAGATATCGCCACCTGCAAAAATACCAACCCGGCTGGTAGCACCATTTTCATCGACAATAATCGTGCCCCAATCCGATGTCTTGAGGCCCGGCGTGGTTTGCTGAATAATCGGATTCGGTCTCTGACCGATTGCCACAATAACGGTATCCACATCAATGATGAAATTGGAGTCCTCAATAGGGACCGGCCGGCGACGACCCTGCTCATCGGGCTCACCCAGTTCCATTTTTTGACATTCGATGGACCGCACGCTTCCATCCTCACTGCCGTGTATTTTGACAGGGTTGGTCAGGAAGTGAAATTCAATACCCTCTTCCTCGGCGTGATGTACCTCTTCAGCACGTGCAGGCATCTCCTCCCTGGAGCGACGGTACAACAGAATCGCCTTTTCGGGATCGAACCGTTTGGAGGTGCGGACCGCATCCATTGCCACATCCCCGCCGCCGATAACCGCAATCCGGTTACCAAGTTTCAGAGGTGTGTCATACTCCGGAAACTTGTAGGCTTTCATCAGATTCACACGCGTTAAAAGTTCACTTGCTGAATAGACATCACTCAGGTTTTCACCGGGAATATTGAGAAATCTTGGAGACCCAGCTCCGGTACCCAGGTACACCGCCTCAAATCCCATATCATCAAACAATTCGTCAATGGTGAGTGTCCGCCCGATGATGACATTGGTTTCAATTTTGACTCCCAGCGCTTTAACGCGATCAATTTCAGCGTCAACGATATGTTTAGGCAGCCGGAATTCCGGTATGCCAAACTTCAGTACACCACCGGCCTCGTGCAAGGCTTCAAAAATAGTCACATCATAACCACGCTGTGCCAGTTCTGCCGACACGGTGAGTCCGCCGGGACCCGATCCGACCACTGCAACGCTTTGCCCCTTTGATTCGGCAACTTCAGGTGGGGTAAAATTGCCACTTTTTATTTCATAGTCGGCTACAAAACGCTCTAGTTTGCCAATGGCAAGCGGTTCATTCTTCTTTCCGACCAAACAGACCTGCTCACACAGGCTTTCCTGGGGACACACACGACCACAAATTGCCGGCAGATAGTTTGACTCGCGGATCTTGTTGATCGCTCCCTGATAATCTTTCTGATATATAAGTCCGATAAAAGAACGGATATCAACATTGACAGGACACCCTTCTATACAAACCGGATCGTTACATTCCAGGCATCGCAGAGCCTCTTCCGATGCCAGTTCTACATTAAAACCTTCTGAAACTTCAGCAAAATTATGTATACGACAACCGGGATCCTGCTCGATCGGATCATGCCGCGGAATCTGCATCCGTTCCTTCGGCTTCAGCGGCATAATTTTTTCAGATTTTCTTTTTGATACTTTCTTTCTGCTCATAGTACTCTTACAGCTTGGCATTTTCGGTCCTGTTTCTGCACATCCAACGCCTTCTTTTCCTGGTTGGCATAGGTGTTGTTCCGGACGATAAGTTCGTCAAAATTGATCGAATGTGCATCGAACTCGGGACCGTCAACGCAGGCAAATTTCAGTACGCCTCCTACCGACACACGGCAGGCTCCACACATTCCGGTCCCATCCATCATGATCGGATTCAGGCTGACCATCGTTCGGATTCCCGGCTTCCGGGTCAGGTCTGCAACTGCGCGCATCATGGGGAGCGGTCCGGCAGCATAAACACTGTGGATTGATTCTTCTCGCTCCAAAATTTCACCAAGTACGTGAGTGACAAAACCTTTGATCCCACGGGATCCATCATCCGTAGTAATGATCAGATTGTCGGAAAAAGCTTTCATCTCTTCTTCAAGTATGACGGCTTCGCTGTTTTGGGCTCCAATTATACTGTCGACTCTGTTGCCGGCAGCTTTAAGGGCTTTGGCCATCGGATAAATGACTGCTGTACCAACACCACCACCGATACATAGTACATTACCGTAATTTTCTATCGGTGTAGGCTCGCCGAGGGGACCAACCACATCTGAAAATACATCCCCTTCTTTCATCGCATTAATCATTTGCGTCGTTTTCCCGATAGCCTGAATGATCAGTGTAATGGTCCCGCGATCAATGTTGGATTCCACAATTGTCAGTGGAATCCGCTCTCCGGTTATGGTGGGTCGTACTATAACAAAATTGCCGGGTTTTCTCTTTTTCGCGATGAGCGGAGCTTCAACTTCAAATTTTGCGATCCTGGGAGTTAATGATGTTCTTCGGTGTATAACATACATGTTGTAAATAATCTAAATTGCATATATCAATGATAATTTCTACTGCTAATCCCTCTTAAAAATAATGGTTGATTAATTTTTAAATTTGATCCAGAATGGAGTGAAAACAATATTACATAACCAATAACAATAAGTTACTAAATTCATTTGGCTTTTGCATAGTTGTTTCTTTTTTTTTCGAAATCGAAACATCTATGCCACAGTTATGGCACAGTTTTATAGTTTTCAGAGAATGCGGAGGTTCGAATTCTAACTAAATATGGTGCTATATGGAAATCTTATTCGTGTGCAACTTCGCGGCTGAGGACATCCGCGGCCATCAACACCAGGATGGAGGAAAGCAGTCCGACCGCCAGTTCGCCGCCAAGACCGGCAAAAACAAATATAAGTCCACCCGCTAATGCACCCAGTATTGCAAATGCCAAACAAACTCCGGTCCGTGGTCCCGCACTGCCGACCAGGCCTTTATAGATCCATCCGACAACGACACCGATAAAAAGCAGTATTACAAAAGTACTCATGATCAATCCTGTAATTGTGTAATTTATCTTTCCATAAAAAGAGCGTACAAGATACACAATTTTAATGTCTGTACGGAAAATAATTCACATCGACATGGATGCCTTTTATGCATCGGTCGAGCAGCGAGACAATCCGGCGCTGAAAGGCAAGCCTGTCGTGGTCGGTGGAGATCCCCGGGGACGGGGTGTTGTGGCCGCTGCAAGTTACGAAGCCCGCAATTTCGGAATCCGATCCGCTATGCCGGCCGCCCATGCCCTCCGCCTCTGTCCGGATGTTGTCTTCATTCGACCCCGGTTTGATGCCTATAAGGCCATATCTCTTGAAATACGTGACATATTCAGCGAATACACCGATCTGATCGAGCCAATATCTCTGGACGAAGCCTATCTGGATGTCACCGAAAATAAAACTGGAAATCCCTCCGCTACGCTCATCGCGAAAGAAATCAAGAAAAAAATACGAGAGCGGACCGGACTTATCGCTTCAGCCGGCGTCTCGTTCAACAAATTTCTGGCGAAAATCGCCTCTGATCTCAAAAAACCGGACGGACTCGCACTTATCACACCGGATAAAGCGCTCGATTTTATCGCCGCATTGCCGATCGGGAAATTTCATGGTATCGGTAAAGCAACAGAAGCGAAAATGCACAAACTGGGGATTAAAAACGGTGCTGATCTGCGGGAATGGCCGGAACATGACCTCAATAAACATTTCGGCAAAGTCGGTTCTTATTATTATCATATCGCCCGCGGCATCGATGACCGGCCGCTCCGGACCGAACGCATTCCGAAATCCATTGGCCATGAGAAGACTTTCGAGGAGGATGTCTCATCCGTGGAATGGCTGGCCGATTTCATTCAAACCATCAGTAAAAAAGTGGCCCGACGGATGGAGCGAGAGGAGGCTCGGGCTAAAACCGTCACACTGAAGATCCGGTACGATAATTTCGAGAGTATCACGCGTAGCTTCACACCGGGTAACCCGGTTTCCGGAGCCGCTGAGATTGCCGATCTGGCAACGCGACTGCTGCGGGAGACCGAGGCGGGCGACCGGAAAGTGCGGCTCGTCGGTGTAACGGTATCCGGATTCATTCGTCATAACGATCCCCCCGTAGAAGGCCGGCAACTTTCGTTTCCACTCGATTGATCCCTGCAATTACGAATTCAAAAATGTATTGGCTGATGCTTCCCGTTTCACCCCTGCAATAATTACGAAATCTACTGAATAGCGTTAATACGGGAATAAGTTCTACGGGATATTTGTCTGCTTTCTGAACGAAACCTGTAACAAATGAATAGCATTTCAGTGCTTAAATGCACATGTAAAGCGCTACATGTTATTCCTGCTTGTTAGCCTCAAAGTTTATATTTTATGACTTCATGGAATCTAAATGCTATTTCTGCTTACGAGTTAATAAAGCCCGAAAAGATCAAAACAAAAACCGAACCAAATATAACAATGAAAGTCAGAAACTCGGGAAATTTCACCGCTTGTCCTTTGTATTGCCTGGTAGTCATCAGCCTCCTTTTTGTAAATGGTAGTTATGCAAAACCACAGGAACCTGTTGGAATATTACTCACCTGGCAGCAGGATCCGACCACTACTATGACTATCGACTGGCATACTACCCCGGATGACCAGGCAGATCCCAATATCAGATATAAATTATCGGGAACAAGCAATTGGCAAAATACTACCGCCTCAAATATCAATTTCCCATTTTCAGACCGGATAATTCATCGTGTGGCACTGACCGGCCTGGAACCGGGCTCAACCTACCGCTTTCAGGTTGGTGAATTCCAGCGCCATTATAAATTCGAAACCATGCCTGAGGCTCTGAATGAACCTTTGGTATTTGCCGTTGGCGGTGACACCAAGGACCGTGGTCATGAAGCCAGACAAATCTGGATGGAGCGAATGAATGCTGCTATTAAAGAATTTGATCCGAAATTCGTCGTTTGGGGTGGCGATCTGGCTTACGCCGACGGACTAAGAGACCAGACCTGGAGATGGTACGGATGGTTCGAAGCTAACATGAATACGCTGATTACGGATCAGGGAAGGGTAATTCCCATAATCGTAAGCATCGGCAATCACGAAGTTAAGAACAGCTATGTTCACCGGTTGGATGATGGTGTCTATGAGCAGACAGATGAATTCCGGAAATCCGTAGCACCCTATTTTTACAGTCTATTTGCTTTCCCCGGCCAGCCGGGATACAACGTACTGGATTTCGGTGATTATTTGAGTTTACCGATCCTGGATACTGATCATACCAATTTGGTAGCAGGCAAACAAACCGAATGGCTGAACCAGGTACTTTCCGAACGACAAAATGTTCCTCATGTCTTTCCGGTATATCATGTACCTGCATATCCTTCGGTCCGCAACTTCGATGGCCGCATAGCCGTCGAGATTCGTGAACATTGGGTTCCTCTTTTTGATCGCTATCAGGTCCCTATGGTTTTTGAGAACCATGACCATGCCTATAAGCGCACCCCTCCGATTCGGCATGGAGAAATAAATCCTGAAGGCACGGTGTACATTGGCGACGGAGCATGGGGAGTACAAATCCGGGCACCGCATAACCCGGATGAAACCTGGTACCTGGAACGGGCATCCCAAGTACGTCACGGGATCATTGTTTCGCTGCACGGTACCCGCCGTTATGTGCAGGCTGTAAATGAAAATGGTGAAGTATTTGACGAATATCCCGGAATTTTCCCCCGTCCGGAAGCAAAAGCCAGAATAAGTTCACTGCTTCCGGATGGCGGGGCAGCGTTTAGTGCAGAAAAAGCCCGTCTTTTTGGAGAGGTATACATTGATTCCGATTTCAACGGATACACAGGAATAGGGTTCGCCAAATTCAGGGATGAATCGCCAACTGGTTCCTCTCTTGTCTGGCAAGTGCCGGCAGAAGATCCCGGCGAATTCAGGCTTCAGATTCGATATGCCAATGAAAATAACAATCAGGCGATGAAGTTATCCGTGAATGGCAACGATTTTGATGAACTTGCCTTACCCCATACGGGCAGCTGGGATCGTTGGGAAGTCTCGGAATTCATCACTATTGAACTGGATGCGGGGATGAACAAAATTGAACTGGCGCGAATCAATTTATCCGCTGTTCATATTGACCGCATTGAAATACAACCTTCAACCACTGGTTCGCCATAAGAAAGTTTTCCCGCTACTTCCATTCATTTTATCTCTTTGTTTTTTGCTTAATTGGCATGAAATTATTGGTTACCCAATTAACAATAGTAGAAGGGATAATGTTGCATTCGCCACAAAGTTGCTTTTGTGTCTTCCCCTTTATCTGTAGCTGACTTGAAGGGCAAGCAGATGGTTACAACAATACTCCCTTGTTTATAAGCTTCAAGTTACTCTTCGACAGCATTCGACAACTCATCTTCTGTCCACGGTCCGGATCTGTCTTCTGATCGTAATTCTTTTACCCTGTCCGGCGATACGATATCTGTTTTGCCTCCCCACTGATTCTGTATATAGCTGACAATTGCCGATATTTCATCATCCGTGAGTGTACTCATCGATGGCATCAGCATCTCACCCTGCAAACCATGGAGAAGAATTCGAATCACATTATCGGGAGAGCCTTGAATCAGGTTTGATCCCTGTAATGGAGATGCCATTCCCACCATTCCACTGCCATCCACCTGGTGGCATGTTGCGCAATGAGTGAGATAGGATTGTACACCCCGTTCATGGATCACCAGAGCCTCCATCCGCTTTCTGTCAACCTCATTTATCCCGGTATTTTCAAGCAAAGTTCGCGCTCTCTGCCCGGCATCCGGATGTCCCAGGCGAGAAGCCACAGTAACCAGATTTTCCGATGATTCCATCTGATTCCACAACTGATTTATCTTTGCCATAAAAGCCGAAGGAACATGTTCGACGTGAGGTCCCTGGTCAAGTCCGGCCTCCACACCTCCCAACATCGTCTCCACATGGGCCAGGGACGGAGCCAGATCAAGAAGTCGTGCAAGCCGGGTCAGATTTTTATTACTGATCTCAGGTGTATAATTGGTCTCCCACGGTGTATAATCACCTTTTCCATCTGGCAATCTGCTGCGTGGATAGTTGGCGTACTCAATCCAATTGTCATAAGGATCGATTCGCGAATAGGATGGTGAATCGCCGCGTTCCCAGGCAAAACGCTTTGCGAGCCGCCAGGCAAGATGTTTCTTGAAAATGGGATGATACCAAATCTGTTCATCTTCAAGAAAATCGATAACGGCATCTGCATTTCGGTTAACCATTTCTTCAATGGCCCACCAGATGAGAAGTGGTATATGTTTGTCATCCAGATCTTCATAATGTGTCATGAGCTCACGCAATATCGGAAGGGCATCCTCCAGGTCAAACCGGCGGCTGGAAGAGGCAAGCTGGCTGCGAACTTCTGCTTCAGGCTCAACACCGGCCAATTTCACAAGCCGATCACGAATCGGAAGGCTGATCGTTCCGTTATCTCCTAAAAGACGTATGGTCCAGGCACGCACATGGGCATCCCGGTGATCCAGCAGCTGAAGGGCCCACTCCTGGTCGATCCCCTCTATCAAATTCGCCGCCCAAAGTGCTTCCAGTGCCGGTTGTCCGGTCTGCGTCTCTGTCAATGCACGCAAAACCGGAATGAGCGACCGGTCCCCTCTCTCACCAAGCAGACGCCTTGCCTGGCCTCGATACCATTTCCGCTCATCGGAAAGCAGGTCAAGCAACTCCTCATTTTCAAGTTCCGAAAGATTGATAGAGGAAACCGGTTGGTGATTGTCAGCCTGCAACCTCCAAATGCGCCCGCACGTTTTGTTCCAGGTATCGACCGGGTGGACGTGATTCATCCGGATATCACACCAGTCGGCAATATAAACCCCTCCGTCTGGACCAACTTTCATATCAACCGGACGAAACCCCCGATCAGATGTAGTCACCAAAGAGTCTGTGTCAACTGTTTTAAATGTTGACCCATCCTTCAGCAACCGTGCAGCCTGCACGCGGCTGGTTAGTGCCATCCCGGATATGTGCTGCCCCTCGTATCCAGGAAGCTTTCCTTCTTCATAGACCAGAAATGTCATGGAAAATCTGGGTGTATACCCGTCATGGTCCATATGATTGAAGTATCCATATGAAAATGGTGTTGTAAGTGGTCCGTGTTTTGGCCAGTTCTTATTATAACGGCCACCCTGCACTTCATGAATACCCCGGGTATTACCAGCATTGGTTCCGGTAAATGCCCGCCCTTTGCTGTCAAAATCCATGGTCCAGGGATTGCCACCGCCTTCGGAATAAAGTTCAAAGTGCTCCTTTTCAGGATGATAACGCCAGGTAGCTTGTCCCAGGAACGAATACCCTTCAACCTGACCGGTACTGGTACTGCCATGAACGCCATATATCCACCCGTCCGGTCCCAGCGTCAGTGCATTGGCAATAGAGTGAGTGTCTTCAAGGCCGAACCCTTCAAGATGTACTTCCGGTTCGCTATCAGGAAGCCCGTCACCATCAAGGTCAGGATAGAAGAGCAAATAGGGAGGATTCATCACCCATAAACCTCCATATGCAAATAGTACACTCGTCGCTATATTCAGCCCAGTGATGACATCCTGTTTTGAGTCGAAAACACCGTCTCCGTTGGTATCTTCAAAAAGAGTGATTTTATCGGCCCCTCGCACATGGTTGGGCGGTGGGGACGGAACCCCATCAAACCCCGCCCTCAAATACTGATCATAAAAATTGATGGTGACACCTGCCGGAAACGGATACTGAAGATATTGTACAACCCAAAGTCGTCCCCGATCGTCAAAATGCATATCAATCGGCTGCCGAACGTCTGCCTCGGAGAGCACCAGCTCCATTTGCAAACCATCAATTACCTCAAATTTTTCAAGCGACTCTTCAGGGCTCAGGGTTACATCATCTCCAACCCAGTCAATCTCTCTCTGCCCACCTTTTTCCATATAGATCTCTACAAACTCCTCTACCTCCAGTGTCCATGGCCAGGTTTGTGATTCGGTAGCGTTTTGTTTGCACCCAATTATTACAAAAAAAACACATATGCTGAGATAGCAATATACATAAGCATGATTGTTACGCATGGTTACTCCATCTGGCCTTATAATTCGAATTAAACATCCATGTCTGTAATCTCTGATAATTAGAAGTGTGAACAGGCTATGAATGTTCCATTTGACGTTTAAGACAAAAAATAATAAATAGATACTATAAACACACGAAACACCCATATCGGCAATTCGACACACAAAAGCATGATTATTTTCGACATGGACATTGCATCTGTCCTTAGAAATAAAAAAAATAAACACATGAAAA
>SLQC01000235.1 GCA_007131625.1 Balneolales bacterium
GTCATTGACTTTCGTCAATAAGCGGAGTCAAGAAAAAAGTGGTTTTTTCAACTCCATCCTGAAGATGATACTGCCGTACACATCCTTTTAAAATCAGACAACAGTCGTAAGATACCTGGCCGGGTTTCACCAGAATGGTTCCGGTTTCAAAGCATCTGCATTGAATGGCACTGAGAATCTCATCAATACCTACCTTGCTGATGTGCAGATAATCTGCGAGGGATTTCTTCACCTCTGATTTGTGCCTTTCAATCAAAGACTGGTAATCCTTGTATAACGTGTTTTTAACGGATTTTTCCATATCCCAAATCTATGCATTTTGAGCATTTACAGTCAATCATTATATGGATAAATTATTCATCAGACATCCGTATAGCTACATTGTCGGAATCCGAATTCAAAAGCAGATAATTTAATTGCAAACTCACAACAGGAAAAGGTCGCAAAGCTTTTTTCTCGAGTTCTGTGCCAGATGTTCAGTTTATTGCTGTTCAAAATATTTCTGATCTGGAAAATATCGCTATTGGATAGGAAAGGAAAGTATTGTTACAAAACGAATTTCTAATCCACACGACTCGTTTTTTTAAATCAACTGCGCTATCTTGTTGTATTTTCACAGAGCGTATTCAAATCACCTGATCCATGAAAATCAAAGCCATCCATCATGCTGCCAAACCGATGGATTCCCAGATCCGGAATGCATTTATCAATTTTTCCGAGATGTCGACCTCCACGGTGGCGGTAGTTTCTGATCAAACCAGGGATGGAAAACCTCTTGTCGGCTATGGATTTTGCTCCAATGGCCGCTATGCACAACGCGGCATTATAGAGGATCGCCTCATCCCGAGGTTAATGAATGCCGATCCCGCCGGTTTGCTCAATGAAAACGAAGATAATGTCGATCCGCATCGCTGCTGGGAAATCATGATGAAAAACGAGAAACCGGGCGGACACGGTGAGCGATCGGTAGCTGTAGGAACACTGGATATGGCTTTGTGGGATTTGGCGGCAAAGATAGCTGACGTTCCCCTGTACCGGTATTTGGCCGACCGGTTCACCGATGGCCCTCCCGATCCCAGGGTGTATGTCTATGCAGCCGGAGGGTATTATTACCCGGGAAAGGGGATCGATACATTGCGCGATGAAATTCGCGGTTACCTGGATGCCGGGTACGAATCGGTCAAAATGAAAATAGGCGGTGCCGGCCTGAAAGATGACCTGCATCGCATCGAAGCGGTAATCAAGGAAACCGGATCGGGTAACCGGGTGGCGGTTGATGCCAACGGGCGCTTCGATCTGATGACAGCCCTGGAGTACAATCGGGCCCTGGAGTCTTTGGATTTGAAATGGTATGAGGAGGCCGGTGACCCGCTTGATTTCCTGCTTCAATCCGTCCTCAGCGAATCATCGACGCTGCCGATGGCAACGGGAGAAAATCTCTTCTCCATGACCGATACGCGCAATCTCCTGCGTTATGCCGGACTGAACCCCCGGCGCGACTTCCTGCAGTTCGATCCGGTGCTGAGCTACGGAGTGGTGGAATATCTGCGAATTCTTGAACTTTTACCAGGCTTTGGATGGTCGCCTGATCGCTGCATTCCGCATGGTGGCCACCAGATGGCTCTGCACATCGCCGCGGCTTTCGGACTGTACGGCAATGAATCCTATCCCGGTGTGTTTCAGCCTTATGGTGGATTTCACGACACGGCCGAAATAGAAGACGGCTATGTTACCCTCCCCGATGCACCCGGTATTGGTTTTGAACTGAAAAACCGTCTTTATACTATTTTTAAGTCATTGCACTAAGAGATTGGCCTGTTCTTGCAAAACGATTTTGGAAAGGCCGCCGAAGTCAATAAGCTGACCACGGGCGATACATGGCTAAAACCCGATATTCAAAATGTCAGTAGTTTTCCAAAATCCAAACCATTCCGTTTACCACAGGCCCAAAATCTTCCACCAGACGCCGCCAAGACCAAGCCAGATTACAATATTGATTAAGCCGATGCGCCACCAGTCCGCCAGAATCACATAACCGGAACTGAAGAAGACGGGCGCCGGCCGACGATGCCGACTTCGCCGCGAGGAACATAGCGCCGGGAGACAGGATTCTGTACCTGTAATCATTCCAACGATATTATTTTTCCATAAATCTCTAATAGAGAGTGAATAAATTTGACGCTATAGACGTCAAATATAGCATAGCCGCATGGCTTACAATAAAACAGGAAATGTAATTTCCGTTGTTAATTTCAAGTATTTACTATCCTATATCGGAAAAAAATTATTATGAAAAAGCAAATTTTAATCGGAGCAGGTTTGTTGCTGATCATTTCCACCGTTCTTGCGGACCGCGCAGGGGCACAGACTTCACAGGAAATGACCTTAACTTCTGCCGGTGTTATGTCAGAAGTTCAGCCGGGACCAAACACCATGTGGCCAGGTTTTACGGCACATATACGTTGGGTTGCAGAGGAAATGAATCTGGACGAAGAGATCACAGGAAAGCTGGTTTCCGTAGCGGAAGACCATCAGATAAAAGTTGAGGAGATGTGGGCTGCGGCCGGGCCGGGACTGTGGCGACGGGATCCTGCTGCTCGTCAGCAATTCATGAAATTGCAAATTGAGTTTCACGATCAGATTCGGGCATTGCTGGGCGATGACGGATATGTCCGTTGGAGATCAGCTTGGTCTCCCGGCTTCGGCCCGGGATTTGCCGGACCGGGTTACGGATATTGCTGTTACGGCGCCGGATTTGTTGCGCCCCGGGGCAGGTTCGGACCAGGCCGGCGCGGTGGCTTCGGACCACGCGGCATGTGGTGGTAACATCACAGACGGCTAACCGGTTGTACACGTTGGCAAACTTTGGATCATTTTTTACGTTCATGCCATAGTACATACCGTTGTATATCAACAGGATGAATAACTCTGTGTGTAGATATAATAATATCATGCAAGTTCTTTTTGCGTGAGTCCTCATGGATAATAATGGAAAATACCTGCCCTGTATTCATCATAAGGTTGATGTTCCATTAACGGCAATTGAGCATATTGAATCCGTTAACCTTCAATCAATGGAGCAGAACCATGAAAGAACATGCAAAGACTTTGGTATTTGATTTTTCCATCCGCATTTTCCACTGGATATTCGCTTTCCTTTTTTTGGCAGCGATTATTATTGCCAAAACAATTGATGACGACAGCCCTCTTTTTACTCTACATATGCTGGCCGGAATGACAATCGGATTTTTAATCATTCTGCGTTTGATCTGAAGATTTGCAGGAACAACGTATGCGCGTTTTTTATCTTTAAAATTAAATCCCGCTGAATTATTACAGTATCTGATAGACGCGATCCTCACAAAGACCAAACGATATGCCGGACATAATCCGGCTTCCAGTTATGCCACAATAATAATGTTTATTTGTGCGGTCGGATTGGCTGCCACTGGCATTTTAATGACCGACGGCAGTGACATTCATCTGTTTGAAGAAATTCATGAAATATTGGCTAATAAATTTTTAATCACGGTCCTAATGCATGTTGCCGGCATCATATTCCACATTATTAAGCACAAGGATTCACTTTGGTCGAGCATGTTCGATGGCAAGAAAAAAGTTTTGCCTGGACAAGCCGGAATTGCAAGCAGTAAAATTTCTGCCGGAATTCTTTTAATATTGCTTACTTAATTATGGTCGGGCTACCTGTACACTCGTTATGATCGCTCTACAAGCACTCTTGATTTATTTGGAAATGAGTTGATGCTCGGAGAAGAAGAGCACTAATCAGGCCGGCTGGTGTCGACATAGATTTTAGGCAGCCCGTGAAAAAAATGCCTGGTGAAGATTAATTAGTATTATTGAAATGAACAGGAATGAACGATGGACCATTGCATCAGTGCTACTGGTAATCGCGGTTTTATCGTCCGTGGATATTTATAATGATATTTATGAAGGTGTGAGCGGGTGGCATATATCCGTTGAATCTGTCGTCGTTCTGATCGCCCTTGTTGCAACATTTTATTTAATCCGGGTCAATTCAAGCTTCAGCACTCATTATCGTTACAACAACAATTCTCAAATAATCTTCAGCTAGAAGCCTGAAAATGGAAGTAGGTTTCCAATAATTATATTGAGGGTTTAAGTGTTGAAATAAATAACCAACTGGATCACTGGGGACTGACCGAAGCCGAAAAGGAGGTATCATTTTTACTATTGAAAGGATTAAGTATCAAAGAAATTGCCGGTGTCAGGAACACCACTGTTCAAACCGTTCGAACGCAAACTAATGCAATATATAACAAATGCGGGCTTTTAAGGCGGTCCGGGCTTTCCGCTTTCTTCCTTGAAGATTTGCTGTTGCCACGGTTTAAGAAACCCTGATGGATTATTTGAATATGGAGTGGTGTAGAAGGATGCCCAATGAAAGATATACAACAGGATTATAGACCGATACACACAATCTCCTGCGTTTTTCCGGACTGAACCCCCGACGCGATTTTCTGCAGGTTGATCCGGTGCTGAGCTATGGAGTGGTGGATTATCTGCGTATTCTTGAACTTTTACCGGGTTTTGGATGGTCGTCCGATCGCTGCATTCAGCATTGCGGTCACCAGATGGCCCTGCACATCTTACCACAGTCCCAAAATCTTCCACCAGATGCCGCCAATACCAAGCCAGATTATGATATTGATAATGCTGATCACGAAGCCGATGCGCCACCAGTCCGCCATAGGCACATAACCGGAACCGAAGAGGACGGGCGCCGGCCCGGTACCGTAATGGGTCATGCTGCTAAACAAATTGCTGAAAAAGGCCAGCACCAGCGCGGCTAACAAAGGTGGCGTGCCGGCCACAATCGCCACTGCCAGGAAAGGGGCGTACATGGCACTCACATGGGCGGTATTGCTGGCGAAGAAGTAATGGCTGTAAAAGTAGACCAGCGAGAGCATCAGGAAAGCCGCCACCCAACCGTAACCGTCAACCACACTGCTCATATGCCCGCTGAACCAGGGAATCAGGCCCAGGGTGTTCAGCTGTGTCGCCATCATCACCAAAGCGGCAAACCATACCAAAGTGTCCCAGGCGCCGCGTTCGTTCAAAACATCGGTCCAGCTAAGAACTTTTGTCACCAAAAGTACGGCCAGGCCAACCAGAGCAGCCGTCGTAGCGTTCATGCCCAATTGATTCGGCCCGAATATCCACAAAACCAATAACAGGAAGAAGGTCGCCAGCATAATCCATTCGCTGGTTTTCATGGGTCCCATTTCAGCCAGTTTGCCTTTAGCGATCCGGGAAGCAACCGGGGTTTCCGTAATTTCAGGCGGGTAAATTTTGTAGATAAGCAGGGGGATAAAAATGAGGCTGACCACACCGGGGATTAAAGCGGCAAGGGCCCAGCCCCCCCAGGTGATTTCTACCCCTTGCGCGCCGGCCAGTTCTGCCGCCAGCGGGTTGGCCGCCATCGCCGTAAGGAACATGGCGCTGGTGATGAGGGTACCCTGGAAGGCCGCTTTGGTCAGGAAAGCACCCAATTTCCGGTTGGTGCCGTCATCCGAATTACTGCCATACGCTTTGGCAATGGAGACCAAAATGGGAAACACCACACCACCTGCCCGCGCCGTATTGCTGGGAATAGCCGGGGCCAACACCAGGTCGCTGGCTACCAACCCATAGCTCAATCCAAGCGATTTTTTACCTAACACCGCCATGAACAGATAAGCGATACGCGCCCCTAAACCTGTCTTGATAAAACCGCGTGAGATGAAAAAAGCAAGCACAATAAGCCAGATGACGGTATTGCCAAAGCCGCTGAGAGCGGTGCCTATAGGCAATGTGTATGTACCTGCCGTCACCATAATACTGATGATCGCCACCGCGCCCATAGGCAGCGGTTTGGCGATGATGCCAATAATAGTCGCTACAAAAATAGCGAAGAGATGCCAGGCATTGGGCTCAACCCCTTCCGGCGGCGGGACAAACCAGATAATCGCGCCAATCATCAATGGAACGAGCCAGCGCAGCAAATAATCAAAATTAAATAATTGCAATACGACCCCGCGTCCTTTTTAGTGGTTTAACGTTCTGGTGGTAACAGTGCAGTAATACAGACCCGTTCCGCTTAAAAAATATGCGCTCTGCCAACGATATGTTGCTCCAAAAATTCTGAGGATAAAAGCGGTCCGGATCATTGTATTTGGCAGAGCGGTTACAGCTTATTAGTGTGTCATTTAAAGCGGCAATTCAGCATACTTGTTCATGCCGCCACCGCCACCAGAGCCGGTGTCGTAAACAAAGCCATAAACCGATGTACCGTCTTCACCGGTATACACTGAACCTCTTACCCAGGATCCGTATATATCATCTATAAGTAATTTCGATGGTTCCCAGTCACCAGTGTCATTGATAAAGGTGTGATAAATGCTTCCAGTTCCGTCTTCTATAAACAATACGTGGACGACCGTGCCGTGAGCGATGGCATCAGCACCTGCCTGTTCTGAGTCAACGGCATTATTAACAACTTTCCGGTCGCTCACCTGTACAGGTGGAGATGACGAACCATTAACCGTAATTCGACGCTCCCATAAATATCCGGATCTGTGCTGGTAAATCACTGCCAGTGTATTGGTTTCAGGGATGAACACCAGAGGCAGAATGGAACCATCATTCGCATCAGGGTCCGGTTGCAGATCGGTAGAAATCAATTGAGATGCTGTCAAAGAACCATCAGGTAAAATTTTACGATACCAGGCGGTGCCGTTGTTTCCATAATAGGCGAAGTGAACCACATCATTTGCTCCGAGAACAACCTGAGGATCAGAAAGGATCAGATTATTGTCGGGGTCCACAGTATACTCCTCGCTGCTCCATGTGCCATCGATGGATCCTATTTTGTAATGGAGCTTGCGGGGGGCCGCCATAAACAGCTACGATACTACCGTCGGACCTTATCGCCATCGTTGCCACCTGGGTTGGGGGATCATCTTCATCCGGCCTGTTATCACCATCTGCCTCTTGCCAGCTCGCACCATTATCGGTTGATTTAATCACCATCAGCATATTATCCGTTTCCGCCGGTTCTATAATGAAGTAGAGATCGTCGTTGGATGCCTGAAACGGCCCGATCCGACCCGGTGTTTCCACAAAAGTTCCGCCGATATGACCCGGAGGTACCGAAAGCGTCAGTACCGGATTATTAGAGTTCCTGAATGGCCTGTTGTTCGAATCCACCATTCTAAATTCAAAAATATCTCCCTCGTCATTTGTGACGGCACCGTCTGCAAACCGGCTTATACGAATTGCGTCGGATGCAACAAGATATACGCGATAAAAGTTTTCCGGATTTTCATAGCCGATGA
>SLQC01000120.1 GCA_007131625.1 Balneolales bacterium
ATTTATCATGGTAAGCAGGGTTAAAATTGAATCTTAAATAAAAGTAAACGTACTTGATAAACGGCTGCAAGTACTTGTATGTTCCCATTTGAAATGATTTTACTTTTTAAATCCAAAGATTCAAAGGATTATTATTGAAAATGTTAAAAATAATAACCCTTACACAAGATTTATGAAATACAGAACCCTGGGGAAAACCACGCAAGAAATCGAAAAAATTTATGCACAAGAAATCAAACCGCTGGTTCACCAGCGATCGCAGATATTTGCTAAAAAATGATAAAATTTACTTTCACGGTACACTATATAAGCGTGAAATATTTATCTTTGTCATTGTGTCTGGTATCTTATCTTATACCTGATTAAACGTCTTTCCAAAACCATCTCAATCCAATGAAAATACTTACTTCTTTCCTTCTCCTGATTTTTTTTGTTATATCTTGCGACCGCAGTGATGAATCCGCCGAACAACCAGTAGAAGCTGTTGCAGAACAACTGTCAGATGACGCCTCTGAAGTCATTCTTTCTTTAGAAGAGTGGAATGTGCCATTTGACGATACCCGTTCTCGCGATCCCTATGTAGCTCCGAATGGTACCATATTTTTTGCCGGACAGCGAGCACACTATGTGGGGTTCTTCAACCCGGAAACCGAGGGGTTCGGGTATCATGAACTGGAGGACGGAGCCGGGCCACATACGGTTGTTGTTGCCGACGACGGCACTGTATGGTACGCCGGAAACCGGGCACGCCATATTGGCAAGATGGATCCTGAAACCGGTGAAATTACAAAATATATGATGGATGACGATCACGCCAGGGATCCGCATACATTTGCTTTTGATAAAGACGGAAATATCTGGTTTACCGCACAAGGCGGTAACGGGATCGGCCATTTCAATGTGAATACCGGTGAAACCAACGTTATCGCTGTTCCCTCAGAACGTGCCCGACCTTATGGAGTTCGAATGGATCCTGCAAAGGAACGGCCCTGGATTGCACTCTTTGGAACCAACAAGATCGCCACTGTAGACCCTGTAACTTTTGAACTGGAAGAAATTGAATTGCCGCGTGAAGATATCCGCCCACGCCGGTTGGATGTGACATCTGACGGAAAAGTATGGTACGGGGACTTTGCCTCCGGATATATCGGCCGTTACGATCCGGACGACGGGTCTTTCGAAGAATGGGAAATGCCGGATGGTGATGCATCCAGGCCCTATGCCGTATTAAAAGATGACAAAGACCGTATCTGGTTCAGTGCAAGTGGGTTAGACCCGAATAAACTGGTTGCCTTCGATACACGTACGGAAGAGTTTGTCGCATCTCGTGAAATTCCCACTGCTCAGGGTTCTATCCGGCATATGGATTATGATGAACGAACACGATCGTTGTGGTTTGGCACCGATACCGGCCATATCGGAAGGCTTGTGGTTGATTAATTATACTGTCCCTCCATATGTTGAGTACATGTTCCAAATGTTGAGTACTTGTGAAGTACTAATCCGTCGAATGCGGAAATTTCACTAGTTAGTTCATCAATATCTGCAATGAAAGCAACATTCACTTTATTGATCATCATCCAGCTTCCATTTATTGTGGGTATCTATTTACCGGAAAAAAATACTGCCAACTTTCATCGCACATCATTTAATATCAACCCTGAGCACCTCGATGGGCCTTTCACCGGCGGTTTCGGTGAAGAAACCTGTCATTCATGCCATTTCGATTATGACCTCAATCAGGAAGGTGGAAGCCTGAACGTAAAAGGGCTTGAAGAACCTTATCAACCAGGTTCTACCTACGAAGTGACTGTCTTGGTGGAAAGTGAACATCTAGAAATCGGGGGATTTCAGATGACATCACGATTTGAAGATGGAAGTCAGGCTGGTAAATTTGATTGGGAAAGTGAACGACTTACGTTTACTCCATCCATCCATGATGAGGTTCAGTACCTGCAACACTCCCGAGATGGCACAACTCCTACAGCAGAACGTAAAGTAAGTTGGATATTTACGTGGGAAGCCCCTGAAAATCGTTCAGATCCGGTTATTTTTAATATTGCTGCCAATGCCGGCAATAACGACGACTCCGCTTTCGGCGACTGGATCTACGTTAAAGAGTTGGTGTCAGTTCCAAAAAGATAACAGCAAATAATAATCCTGGAACCCATAACTGATACCAGGTATCGGATCCAAAACCAAATCAGGTTAGATTTGGTCAGGTAAACTTTCTCGTTCCGCAAACGCTGTGAAGACATTTGTCAAAGATTTACTTCAAATCCGATCAATCCAAAATTGATTAAAGCGAAGTTATAGACATCATCCACATCGGCACCACCTTCCAGAATTCGATAGCCGCCATACAAACTCCAGTTATCGGTCAACGAATAGGCCAGGGTTAAAGATACGTCGGTTGCCCTTCCCTGCGGGCCGATAAGAGATTCTCCATCGAATGTAAGTGAGGCCTGCTGACCAAGGCCCCGCTGTGCATAAAGATGGATCAGTGGCACAAACCCGAGGTCCGTCTTCGAGTCGGACTGTTCCGGTTGATCAAGAATTACCTCGGCATCCCGAATCAACCCGGTCAGGCCCGCACCCAGGGTCCAGTTATTCCTGTCGTAGAAAGTATACCGATAGGTAATTCGATAGGTATTAAACCTGTAGGTACCGTCAATCGGCTCATCTGCTTGAAACATGGTCTCCTCAAACTGAACCGGTTGGGATAAAGACCCGGTTCCGATTTTACTGATTGGTGCAGCAAGCAGGCGAATGGTATGACGATCATCAAAAGTAATATTTAGGCGGAGGCGATAGTAAGGGACCAGATCGGATCCAATCAAATCGATCATATCGAAATCGGTTCCGCCCTCATTCGGAATCCGAACGTCATTCTTTCCAAACCACAAGACACCCGCTTCAGTTTCAAACGAGATATCCTGGCTGTTCGCAGATGGTGGTGAACAAATAAACAATAATACGATAAAAGTCACGGCAATCAGATTGATCTGAAAGGATCTGGATATATTCATCATTGATTTCTCAGATTATTTATTTCATACTTTCAAGTAGAAAAGTTAACCATTCGTTTCACGGCAAGTTTAAAATAATCTGTAATATGTGTAATATTTTTGGATTAAATAGGAATTTCGTCTGTGGTCATTATATTTAGTTTGGTTAAATACATTATCTATGTTCAAATCCTTTAAATACCGGTTATTTGTTCAAGCAACAACAGCGATACTGCTAATCGGCGTTGCTCTGCCGACCGGTTTGTGTGCCAAGCAGCTGATGGATTATTGCATTACCGGCCAGGATGAGTATCAGTTCGAAGCGGCAATGGAGCATGATGATTGCCACCCACCGGAAAACGAAAAAGCGGAGCAGAATGAGAGAACCCAACACATCTGTGAAGGGGAATTGATTTGCATCTGCAACATTGAGCTTGCCCCGTTAAGCGAGCAGTTCTGGACGATGCAGAAAACTGTTGTCTCCGGTGCCCTGGCAGTGGTCACTACCGTTGAATCCGAAACTCCCAGAGACATTTTTCACTCCACCACGACGTCCGAAGGTACGTACTCAACACCGCCTATCTTTTTGTTGAACAGTACGTTCCTGAATTAGAGGCTCCAGCCACAATTCCACAAAAAGGGGCAGCCCGACGTAACAAAAGCGACCGGATGAAATAGGGATTACTTCAGATGTTATTGTGGACATAATGTCTTCAATGACCGGCAAAACTTATACTGGATATAAGTCAATTGCTCATATCCTTTAGATACCCGCTATCGCGAAAAGTATTGCCTCCCCCTTTTTTCATGATCGGACTTCTGATTTAAGTCCAATTAAAAGATGATTGCCTTTCATTCAGGCTCATCTCCAAAAAAATGGTTTTTCCGGTTTGCCAATTTGCAACTTTCTAAAGTGCATAACGAATCTCACGACTCATGACGAACAAAATCATCCGTTTTTTTCTCGAAAATAAACTGATCGCTCTGTTGCTGTTTTTGGCACTGGCCGGGTGGGGTATTGCTACAGCTCCGTTCGACTGGGATATTGATTTGATCCCACGGGACCCGGTTCCGGTAGACGCGATCCCCGATATCGGCGACAATCAGCAAATCGTCTTCACCGATTGGCCGGGCCGAGCACCACAGATCATTGAAGATCAGATTACCTATCCGCTGACAACCCAGTTGCTTGGAATCCCCGGCATCCGCACCATTCGAAGCAATTCGATGTTCGGGTTTTCCAGCATCAACATCATCTTCGAGGACGATGTCGAGTTTTACTGGAGCCGGGCCCGGATCCTGGAAAAACTCAACGCACTGCCGGCCGACTTGCTGCCGGAGGGTGTGCAGCCTGCATTAGGCCCGGATGCCACTGCCCTGGGACAAATTTTCTGGTACACGCTGGAAGGCTACGACCTCGAGGGTAACCCGACCGGCGGTTGGGATCCGCAGGAGCTGCGGTCCATCCTGGATTTCCAGGTGCGATATGCCCTGGCATCGGTCGATGGTGTGGCCGAAGTGGCCAGTATCGGTGGTTTTGTCAAAGAGTACCAGGTGGATATCGACCCTGTGGCCATGCGCGAGGCGGATGTTACGGTGACCGACATCGCCAATGCCGTCCGGAAAAGCAACCAAGAAGTGGGCGCACGCACCATTGAAATGAACCGGGCGGAATATGTGGTTCGCGGACTGGGATATATCGAATCGATCGAAGACCTGGAAGAAAGTGTTGTGGCCGTCCGTGATAATACCCCGATCCGCATCAAGGATGTTGCACACGTTGGGATGGGCCCAGCGCAGCGCCGGGGAGCCCTCGACAAAGCCGGGGCCGAAGCTGTGGGCGGAGTGATCGTTGCCCGGTTTGGTGAAAACCCGCTCGAGGTGATTCAAAACGTTAAAGAGGAGATCGAGAACATTGCTCCGGGTCTGCCGACCAAAGAACTTGCCGACGGAACGGTTTCGCAGGTAAACATCGTACCGTTTTACGACCGCACCGGACTGATATATGAAACGCTCGGCACCTTGGAAGAGGCCCTCTCCCTGCAGATCCTGATCACCATCATCGTGATCATCATCATGGTGATGCACCTGCGTACATCATTTGTAATTTCGGCACTGCTTCCGCTGGCTGTGCTGATGAGCTTTATCATGATGAAATACATGGGGGTGGATGCCAACGTGGTCGCACTGGCGGGAATTGCCATCTCCATCGGTACTGTGGTGGACATGGGAATCATCCTGACCGAGAATATGCTCAAACATATGGATGAGAAAGATCCGGACGAGAACCTGCTCGAAACGATCTATCGGGCAACGGCGGAAGTTAGTCCGGCCGTTATCACCGCCCTAATGACCACCATTGTCAGCTTCCTGCCGGTTTTCATGCTCGAAGCCCAGGAAGGCCGGCTCTTCGGCCCGCTGGCATGGACGAAAACCTTTATTCTGATTGCAGCTCTTGTCATTGTCATCACCCTGATTCCCAGTTTCGCCCACTGGCTATTTTCACAAAAAATCAGTCAACGAAGATGGATGCTGTTCTGGAACGGTTTATTGATTGCCGGAGGCCTGTTTATTGCCGTTGGATACCTTGGGTGGGCAGGGCTCACACTGATAGCTCTCGGCGTCAGTAATCTCACCGGGTTATACAGGGAGGATTACAAACCCTGGGTTTCATGGGTGAACAACGGTATCATACTACTGGGTGTGGGTTGGCTGCTGGCCGGTGCCTGGCTTCCGCTTGGCCCTGAAAACCCCATTTCGGTCAGCTTGATCTTTATTATTCTGATTGTGGGGGCTATGTTCGGGTGTTTCTGGCTCTTCATGAAATATTACGAAAGGATTCTCGACTGGTCGCTTCGAAACAAGGCGGTGTTCCTGTCGGTTCCTGTACTGATCCTGATCGTCGGGCTGATGAGCTGGCGCGGATTCGATACCACTTTCCGCTACGTGGCCGACGGGTTCAGCGCGGTGGGAATCACCATCGAAGATACCCGGCTGTGGACGACAGCCGATGAGCGGTTCCCCGGACTGGGCCAGGAGTTCATGCCGACGCTCGATGAGGGCTCTTTCCTGTTGATGCCAACCACCATGCCGCATGCAGGTATTGAAGAAGCCCTGCAGATGACACGGGAAATGGATATGCGCGTTGCCTCCATTCCGGAAGTGGAAACTGTTGTGGGCAAAATCGGACGGGTGGAATCAGCTCTCGATCCGGCGCCGGTCTCCATGTTCGAGAATGTGATCAACTACAAAAGTGAATACAAGACCGATGAAAGAGGCAGGCGGGTTCGGTACAAGGTTGAAGGCGGAGAATTTGTGCGGGATGATAATGGTAACCTGATTCCCGACCGCCGCGGCCGGTACTATCGCCAGTGGCGCGATCAAATTCAGTCAGCAGACGATATCTGGATGGAAATCCTGCAGGCAGCAGACATTCCAGGTGTGACATCTGCCCCCCGACTGCAGCCGATTGAAACGCGTCTGATCATGCTTCAAACGGGCATGCGGGCCAATATGGGAATCCGGATCAATGGACCCGACCTTGACAGCATCGACGAATTTGCCACAACGGTTGAACCGCTGATACGTCAGGTAGAGGGGGTTCGTCCGGCTTCCGTCTTCGCCGACCGCGTTGTCGGTAAACCCTACCTTGAAATCGACATCAACCGGCAGGAGATTGCCCGTCACGGATTGTCGATTCAGGATGTCCATGAAGTCATCGGTACGGCCATCGGCGGGCAGATGCTGGGTATGACGGTCGAAGGCCGCGAAAGGTACCCCATGCGAGCGCGCTACGCTCGGGAATACCGCAACACACCGGAGATGATGGAACGCATACTCGTGCCGGCTTCGGGTGGCTCTCAGATCCCGCTGGGACAGCTTGCAGACATCAGGTTTGAAACCGGACCGATGAATATCCGCAGTGAAAACACCTTCCTCAGCGCCTATGTGACGTTCGACCGGCTTCCCGGCGAGGCACCGATCGAGGTGGTCAACCGGGTGCGTGAACACCTCGATCATAACATCAGTGAAGGCTCCATAACCGTACCCGACGGCATCAGCTATACCTTTGAAGGGGAATTCAGGAATCAGCAGCGTGCAGCCGAAAGGCTGTCGGTGGTTCTGCCGATTACCCTTCTGATTATTTTCCTGATCATCTACTTCCAGTTCCGGTCGTCGCCGGTTTCGTTTATTGTCTTTTCCGGGATTGTACTGGTCTGGGCGGGCGGCTTTATCCTGCTCTGGCTTTATGGCGAAGACTGGTTTTTCAACTTCTCGGTGCTCGGTGTGGAACTGCGTGAGTTTCTGCAGATGGGAACAG
>SLQC01000266.1 GCA_007131625.1 Balneolales bacterium
GCACATTACTGACGCTTCCGCCCGATTCACCATCACTCCTGACTGATTTGCATCACTTTTCTGCCATTACGACAGAGTTGCCGGACAATGACGGCAATGGTACGGATTTCGCATCTTCATTCAAGAAACTTTGAAAGAAGTAATTTTTTAAAATAAAGCAAATAAAAGCTAACGTGTGGTTATGAATCTCAATAAGTTTACTTTAAAAGCACAAGAAGCGGTTCAGTCAGCACTTGAATTGGCCTCGGACCGGGGACACCAGTCCCTGGAGCCGGTCCATTTGCTGAAAGCCTTGTTGTCGGACTCCTCCAATGTTACTGTCACGATCCTTAAAAAGATCGGGGTTTCCATGAATGAGCTTGAGTCTGGTATGGAAGAACTACTCAAGAAAGTACCTGTCGTCAAGGGAGCGTCGGTGTCGGGGCAGTACATGTCCAACGACATTAAATCACTATTTGATAAATCTTCTAAAGCGGCATCGGAATTTGGTGACGAGTATATCAGTTCCGAGCACCTGCTGCTTGCTTTGCTGGAGCAGAGTGGAGAAGTGTCACGACTTTTAAAGGGCTTGGGGGTTAAACGAAACGATGTCATGAATGTGCTACAGGAAGTTCGCGGCAGCCAGAAGGTAGATGACCCCAATGCCGAAGGGCGCTATCAGGCACTGAAAAAGTATGCCCGGGATCTCAACGAATTGGCCGAGAAAAACAAATTGGATCCGGTTATCGGCCGGGATCAGGAAATTCGTCGCGTGATGCAGATCCTTACGCGCCGGACCAAGAATAACCCGGTGCTGGTCGGCGAACCCGGCGTGGGTAAAACAGCGATTGCCGAAGGTCTTGCTTTGCGCATTATTCAGGGGGATGTTCCCGAGGGTTTGAAATCCAAACGGGTGATCGCGCTCGACATGGGTGCACTGGTTGCCGGTGCTAAATACCGTGGTGAATTTGAAGAACGGCTTAAGGCGGTTGTTAAAGAAGTCATCGACGCGGAAGGTGAGATTATTCTCTTTATAGATGAAATTCATACACTGGTAGGAGCCGGCGCCACAGAAGGTGCTATGGATGCAGCCAACATTCTCAAACCCAGCCTGGCGCGGGGTGAATTGCGGGCGATTGGCGCAACTACGCTCTCCGAATACCGCAAGTTTATCGAAAAAGACAAGGCACTGGAGCGCAGGCTTCAAACCGTGTATGTCGGCGAGCCGTCCGTAGAGGATACCATCTCCATCATGCGGGGTCTCAAAGAAAAATACGAACTTCATCACGGGGTGCGTATCACCGACGGGGCTATTATCGCGGCATCCGAACTGTCGCACCGGTATATATCCGGCCGTTTTCTGCCCGATAAAGCGATCGACCTGATGGACGAAGCGGCATCACGGCTTCGCCTCGAAATCGACTCCATGCCGGAGGAGCTGGATAGCATCGAGCGGCAAATCCGCCAGCTGGAGATCGAACGTGAAGCAATCAAACGCGAAAAAGACACTGCCAAACTGGAAGACATCCAACGCAATCTCGCGGATATCAATGAGGAGTATCAGCGGCTCAAATCGCGATGGGATAATGAAAGAGAGCTGATTCAGAGTATCCGTGGTATGAAGCAGACTATTGAGGCGGCACGCAACGAAGCCGACAAAGCTGAGCGGGCGGGGCACTATGAAAAAGTAGCCGAACTGCGCTACGGAACAATCAACAATCTGGAGAAAGAGCTGGAAGTGACCAGGGAGAAACTGACGGTATTGCAGGCGGAGGCACCGATGCTCAAGGAAGAAGTCGAGGCCGAGCACATCGCCGAGATCGTTTCGCGGTGGACCGGCATCCCGGTCAGGAAGATGCTTCAGAGCGAGCGGATGAAATTACTTTCGATGGAAGCGGAGCTGCATAGCCGGGTGATCGGACAGAATCAGGCAATTGAGGCGGTGTCCCATGCCGTCCGGCGCTCGCGTGCGGGATTGCAGGACGAATCCCGCCCCATCGGATCCTTCATATTTCTCGGATCGACCGGTGTGGGAAAGACGGAACTGGCGCGGTCTCTGGCCGATTACCTGTTCGACGATGAGAATGCCATGGTTCGAATCGACATGAGCGAATATATGGAGCGGCACAGTGTGAGCCGTCTGGTCGGAGCTCCTCCGGGATATGTAGGATATGATGAAGGCGGGCAGCTGACTGAAGCGGTTCGTCGAAAGCCCTATTCGGTAGTGTTGCTGGACGAGATCGAAAAAGCACACCCTGATGTGTTCAATATTTTACTGCAGGTACTGGATGACGGACGGCTGACCGACAATAAAGGTGTTACGGTTAATTTCACCAATACCATAGTGATTATGACCAGCAACATCGGGTCGCAGGAAATACGCAGGAAGATAGAGGAATCCGGTGGATCTGTTTCCGAAGAGGAGTATGCAAAACTGCAGATCCGCCTGCTGGATACCCTGAAGCAGACGATTCGTCCGGAATTTCTGAACCGGGTCGACGATATCATTGTGTTCCATACGCTCGGAAGAGAACAGATCCGGCAGATTGTTGACATTCAGCTTCAGCGGGTCGACAAGATGCTTAATAAGAAACAGATAACCTTGAAGATTGATGACAATGTGCGCAACTGGCTTGCCAAACGCGGGTATGATCCGCAATTTGGTGCGCGGCCATTGAAGCGGCTGATTCAGAAGGAAGTCATCAACGAACTGGCGACGATGCTGATATCCAGAAGTGAGGATGATCCTGTGAAATATGAGGTGACGATCGACAAAAGCGGCGACAAACTGGCATTTGTTGAAGTTTTTGATGATGTAGCGGCGTGGTCGGAGTAATATCCGATGCCCTTTGCACGCATAAATTAGGTAACCCCACTTGTTGCAATTGTAGGAAAATGTTCATTTTCAGTAACACATATACTGAGAAATGATGTCGCATTTATTCAATACAAACAGGCGTTAGCAAGCTAATTTTATTCCGTATCCCAACATCAATCTAACCAGAGATACTATGGATAAAGTTAACTTAAAAACTCTTGAACTGATTATTCACCTATCTGACTTTCATTGTAATCTTTTGGCAGACCATAAATGGGGTCAGCCACCAGACTAAACCATTTTCGGACTTCACATCCGGCCATATGAAGTATAATTTCGAAACCAGGTAAAAGTATTTGGAATCCGCTTCAAACCGGAAGGTATTTACAATCTGTTTGGAATTCCGGCATCACTCTTATCGAAACGGTACGAATACTATGCCGTCGCCAGCTCGAACGGGAGTTCAATTCCTTTGCAGGTGTGCCTCCTGCAAAATTTATGAAGTCGATTGAGAAGTATATTGTGAATGTTTAATCATTATGAATGTTTAATCGAAACTTTTTAACACATGGATGCTCCACCATCTGACCTAATGAGTTCAAAGATCAGGCCGGTCCACAATCACTTTAATATCCAGAACAGACATGCTGCCAAACAGACCGATGGCACCGTTCACATGGTAGATGATATTCTGGATCTCGCCGGGTGAGAGTGTCCCTGCACCGCCTCCGGTCTGGACCGGTTGTGACCGGAAAAAGTCGTAGGAGTTGTCGTCTATGGAAAAAGTCGATATGATATTGGGACCATAAAAGGCAATGCCGATCCACGGCATGCGCAGAGTCAGCGTGCCGTCCGGATTGACGTCGAAATTTTCTTCATTTATGATGGTGGTTCGAATACGGCGGGCTTCTTCATAGTCATCAACGGCGTCTTTCCAGAATTGAGTCAGGTTGTCTTCCAAAGGTTCCAGTGCTTCGGTAGCATAGATAAAATAGTTCTGGCGCCCATTTGTGCGGTTCCGGGTGATGGTAAACTCGAGTTGGCTCGGACTCTGATAATAGGCCCGGTCTCGAATGACTTCCCGGACCGAGAAAGTGTCCGGCACACTGGTTTCCGCCTCAATGCGATGATAGTTGTCGTCGGGTATCTCGATTTCAAGCCGGTATGTCAACCGCGGCACCACCAGGTCGTTTATGTCGCCAGTCTGCGGCAGATATACACCACGATTCTGCTCCTCATAGGTATAGGTCTTGTCACGTTGACGGTTTTCGTCGTACCGGTGGATGCGAACCACAGCGTTCGGAACAGCTTGTTCGTTGAAATTATAGTTTTCATTGAACGGGGCTGTGGTCGACAGGCGCACTTCCGGCATGTTCCGATTGGCGATGAGATAACTCTCCACTACGTACTGCTCCTCGTATTCATCCTGCCCGTAGATGTCGCAGCCGGTAGCACCGAAAGAAATCAAAATCAGCAGGAGCAGTGGGGGAGCAGATTTTTTGCTGATGCGATCACTGTGTGAATATTGCAAAGTAATACGTTGTGACCATAACGAAGAAAATAAACTGGAATCAAAGTGCCTGATCATTGTGTCTTCGAATGAGTTTAAAGTTGAAGAAGTCATGAGGGAATCGAAAAGTTGATGGAATCACAAACTGAATGAACTTTGAAGAAATCAGAAATTAATGGTATAACCAATTGCCGGGATGATGGGCAGCATTCGAGCTTCAATACGATCGACCGGATTCTCATCGAAGTCGTACATGTAGAACCAGACATTACGGCGAGAGTAAAGGTTGATGACCTGGAATTGCCACTCTGAATCCGCAATGCCGAAAAATGTGCTTTTTCTGGTAAATCCGATATCCAGTCTATGATACGCCGGAAGGCGGGATGCATTGACGCGCCCGACGACAATGGCCTCGATAATGTTGCCGTCAAACGGGTTGGAGGTAAGAGTAGTACGGCCGAGCGGTTCGGTATACGCCTGCCCGGTGGCATAATTGAATACAGCGGAGGCGGTCCAGCGATTGCCCAACCGGTAATTGGTGACAATGTTGACATCATGAATGCGGTCATATTTCGGGGGGTAAAACCGGTCTTCATTGAAATTGTCAAATTTGCGGCGGGTTACTCCCCACGTGTACCCGATAAAGCCGTATATCCGTCCGCGTGTCTTCTCCAGGAACACCTCAAAACCGCTGGCATACCCCTCACCGAATCGGAACAGGTCGGCATACGCCATTCCGGCCGCATCCGGAAGAAACGGATCGAACTCAAAGAGGTCCCGCATAGTACGGAAGTAGAGTTCAAATTCGAAGTTATATCCCGGCAGGCTTGTGTTTTTGAGGCCGATCACAAATTGGTCACCGTATGCCGGTGGAACACCAACGTCGGTAAACAGCCAAAGATCGAAGGCCGATATCGCCTCGTTGGTAAGCAAAGTAAGAAATTGGTGATACCGGCCGTAAGCCGCCTGCAAGCGAGTGTTGCCCGTCAGATGGTAATCCACGCTCAACCGTGGATCAAGCTTCAGATAATTGCCATTGGAATAGAAATTGGCCCGGATACCGCCCTGGACCGTCCAGCGATTTCCGGGGCGCCAAATGTTTTGAAGATAAACCGATGCGTATTCTGCTTCGATCCGTTCATCAAGCGTACTGTCACCATCAAAAGAGTCTTCCAGGAGAAACGTTTTTTGTCCGGCCCAGAAACCTGCCAGCAATTCATAATCCTGCGACGGCAGCCACTCGATATCGGCCTTGAGTGAGTAGTCGTAAATGCGGCTTTTTCGCTTGAATTCCGTGCCACCGAACTCGAATACCGGATCGTTGAAATACTCCGTTGCCGTAAGGGTGACGTTGGTAAATGTTCGCCGCGAAAGCAGGTGGGTCCAGTCGGCACTCAGAGATCGGTTGCCGTAAAACAAATTGAACTGACTGTCATCACCGAATGGAAACAGCACATCGTCTGTGCCGGTATAAGCCGCAATGCTCAATCGGTTATTGTTCCACCGGTCGTAGTTGACTTTGGCATTTATGTCATAGAAATAGAAAGCGTCCGGGACATTGTCGACCGAGCTGCGCAATGCGGCGAGAAGCGGCTCCAGAGTTGACCTGCGCACCGCCAGCATGTACGAACCTCCAGGGTAGGGACCCTCGATCATAGCCCGGGAAGAGAGCATCCCGAGACTCACAGATCCCTTGCGATTATAACGGTTGCCATCTTTGTTGTAGACATCCAGAACTGAACCGAGCCGTCCCCCGAACGTGGCGGGGTAAGCCCCTTTGTAAAGCCGGACATCCTTGATCGCATCCGGATTGAACGTCGAGAAAAAACCAAAAAAATGGGAGGGATTGTAGACCGTGGTGCGATCCAGCAAAATAAGGGTCTGGTCCGGTCCACCGCCCCGGATATACAGACCGCTTGAAAAATCGGATGCCGCTTTCACTCCCGGAAGTAACTGTACAGACCGGAAAACATCAGCTTGCAGCACGGAGGGGACACTTTTGATCAGTTCGGTAGATACCGATGAAGTTCCGATGTTCTGACGCTCCCTCCGCCCGCGATCGGAGACAACGACCAGTTCATCCATGGTGAAATCGACCGGCTGTAATGCTATGTCTATCCGCCGGCTCTCTCCCTCATCCAGAGTGATCTCCTGCCGGAAGTTTTCATATCCGAGATAGGAAAAATGTACCATGTATGTCCCGGCCGGAATATTGTTGATGACATAATATCCTGCATTGTTGGTCGTCGCACCTCTGCCGTCGGATTCTTCAAGTAAGATGTTGGCCCCGAGCAGTGTCTCGCCGGTCGTGGCATCGCTGAGGTATCCATTAAGGGATGCGTGCGACAACAACAGGTCCTCAGTCGGTCCACCCTGGCCGTGTGATGTGACCGAATGCAGCAGAACGCCGGCTGCCAAAAAAAGAATTGTCATTAATCTGGAGGGTGTTCCGGGTAAGAACATAGCAAAAAGTGAATTTTTTAAATGGATAACCATTCGGTCGAATATCGTAAGTAGAATGTAAAAAAAGGGTAAGCATTGACAAAACCACGTAAAACGAAAAGTCGTTCGTATGCATTTTATATAATTCTTACGAATGTGTTAAGTAAGAGTTTCACAGCCAATCCGCTGATACGGAATACACAGTTTTTTTGTACATTAACGTTACAAGTGCAGACAACAAACATATGAAACATCCACGACCACCGTATCTGAAACACAGGCACATGATTAAGTCATGGATGCTCCGTGAGACCTTGGAAATCGAATGATTTATTCAGTTGAAACACCCATTATGATTATAATCATACCCCTGTTTGTCGGATTTTGTGTCGGATTGCTGTCATGGACATTTCGCTTACGCGTTTCACTGAGCATGTGTTAATTACCTTTGATTTTTAAAGTCACATAGTATAACAATGCCGGAAATAATCATGCACCACTTTGTAAAAAATATTATCTCGCCATTGGTATATCGCTTACGCGTTTCACTGAGCATCTGACGTAAGAAATCAAACA
>SLQC01000295.1 GCA_007131625.1 Balneolales bacterium
CTCTGTGTACCGAGTGATCGAGTGATTTAATTTCTTGAAAAACCATTGCAAGGCTGTCTTCCAGGCTTTGTGTCAAAGAGGAGCGGTCTAACTCCAGCATATAGCGATTGGCTACTCGTTCTGCGTAGATCGTTTGTGGGAAAAAATCCACCAGTTGCATTGCGTACTGCATGGCCTGAACGGTGTCTCCAGCAGATTGATAAAGATCCGATAATGAGTAAATTGCCTGTGAAGCGAGCTCAGAGTTGGGAAATCGACTCATCACACTCCGGTAATAACTGGCCGCACTGTCGGGCATCGCCAAAGAGGAATTGAAGACATTTCCGATCTCATACTCGTGAGATGCGATCATCCGTCTGGTTTCCCGCTTATCTTCTTCTGTAAACGGTATATCCGAGAAATCGATTTCCAGGCTACGAGTTTGCGGATCCACCGCCTGCTCAATGGCTTCGTCGATATCGGTAACCTCTTCTCCTTCCTCTTCGTATTGAAGCACGATGTTCACTCTCACTGCTTCCATGCGGCGCCAGTCGTCCACAAGGGGTCGCGTACCCCAATACGCCTGAAAAGCCTGACTCATCTGTCTCATCAATTGCGGATTCTTGTGATTCAAAAACCCGTTTTCTGTGTGTTCGTCGGCCTGGGCTCCCGCTTCTTCAATATCATCTACAGAAATCATCTGTTGACGGCGCATTTCCCGTTCCTGCTGTTCGATTTCCTCGATTTTCCGCTGACGAATCTCGACAATCACCGAGTCAAATTCCGCTTCCGAGAGACCACCAAGCCAAAGCAGACTGTCAAGTCGGTGGATTTCCGACTGCAAACGTGAGTATTCGCCGTATGAACGCGACATGAGATTGGCATCAAACTCCTTCGGTAACATTTTCAGATCCACTTCCGATGCCCGTTGAGAGGATGAATCAAAGTAAGCAGCCGTCAGTGAATAATCGTGGTAGAAATCGCGATAGATTTCCGCAATGCCGTAATAAATTTTAGCTTGCACTTCCTGGGGCGGACTCTGGGACCGGCGTTGCAAATTCTGTTTATACAATTCGTGTGACCTCGTATAATTGCCTTGCGTCTGGAGGGTCCGGGCTATTTCATACTCGATAGCCGTCAGATGCCTGTAATGGCGATTATCGCTACTCATTGAGACAAAATGGTCGTAGGCCCAGTCGAGGTATCCCCGTTTTCGTGCTACAATTCCAAGTTTTAACTCTGAGTGATAGATGAGGTCGTAATTCGGGTTGGAGCGATGGGTCGCCCGTTCGTAAGCCTCAAATGCTTCGTCGTACCGTTCAAGCATCTCCAGAATCTGACCATGCAGGAAGTAAGTTCTCATATTTATATTCCGATCGCCAATATCAGGCAGCGCTTCTGCAATATATACATCGGCGTCTTCGTACTCATTTCTCGCAATAAAGAGTTGAGCGATGATCAGTTTGATTTCGGCCTCAATTTCGGAATCCCAGTCAAATTCTGTGGAAAAGAGCCTTGACTGGATATAGTTAATGCCTTCTACATAGTTTTCAAGTTCCAGAGCGGCTCTGCCACGCCAGTAGATGGCGCGTTGTTGCAACTTCGGGTCAGATGTGGTTGACAACAGCTCGACAAATTTCTGATCGGCAGAAAAATACTGCTGCTGATAAAAGTAAGATATGCCGATCATCTCTATGGCGTTATCTACCCAGCGGGATCGCGGATGGAATCGGATCACGTCGGCACTTTTCTGAACGGCTTCTTCGAATGCGCTTTGGCCGGCTTGACTGGGAGTGGGATGGATGCGAATGGGACGTTCCGGATTGATTTCAAAACGCTGCCGCTCCTGAAGGTCTATTCCGCGCTCAAAACTTGTTTTGGCGTTGTAGTAGGTATTGAAGTATGCGTTGAAATCACGCCAGGAACTCTGCAGAGTGGTTGTACATCCCTGAGCAAGTACTCCAAATACGATGATCGCACCGATAAACCGGACGTAATATTTCATCTGCATCAATGTGCAATTGCTATCGTCAAATGGATCATCCAAGTGATAATCATACGCCTGTATATCAGTGGCTTCTGCCATGGGTGATTCATCTGCATTTCATTCGATTATACTTACCTTTATCATGTTGGTACTGCCACGTCGTGAAATGGGCATACCGGTGGCTACGACCACGCGATCGCCTGTTTTGACCACACCGGATTTTTTAAGATAATCTTCCATGCGTTTTACACTGATGTCCGTATCAAATAGCGCATCCAACTGGATAGATGTTACGCCCCAGACAAGGTTGAGTTGACGACGGACTTCCGCACTTTCCGTAAATGCTATAACGGGAATGCTCGGTCGAAATTTTGCAACTCTCCGCGCAGTTGTTCCCGAATGGGTGATGGTTGCAATTACTTTAGCTTCTACTGCTTCACCTATGGTGACACATGAGTAACTCAGTGATTCAATAATCTGTTTTTCCCGCCATTCCGGTTGAACAAAATCCAGTGTTTGATAAATGGTTTCGGCTTTGGATTCAATATTACGACATATTTTGTCCATGGTCCGCACCGCCTCGACCGGGAACATGCCGGCGGCGGATTCTCCGGAAAGCATTACCGCATCGGTACCGTCAAGAACCGCATTGGCGACATCGGAGCTCTCCGCTCTGGTCGGACGGGGATTGTTCATCATCGACTCGAGCATTTGGGTTGCTGTAATAACCGGTTTGCCGGCTATTTTGCATTTCCGGATGATATCTTTCTGAATAAGCGGAACCCTCTCGCTTGCAATTTCGATTCCCAGATCACCTCGGGCAACCATGATGCCATCGGCCTGCTGGATGATCTCGTCTATTTCATGAAGTGCTTCGGGTTTCTCTATTTTTGCAATAATACCGGCATTACTCCCGAGCACTCTCACTCTGGAAATCAGGTCCTGAACATCAGCAGCCGTACGCACAAATGAGATCGCCACAAAATCGACCTCTTGTTTTAATCCGAATTCAAGATCCCTTATATCTTTATCTGTAATAGCTGATATGGATGTTTTGACATTGGGAAGATTTACCCCTTTCCTTGGTTTTAAAAAACCGCCGTTTATCACCTTTGCAGTAATGTCGCTCTCGGTTATTTTTACAACTTTCAGTTCCATCAGGCCGTCATCCAACAGGATGGTATCCCCCTGTTTCACATCTTCTGCCAGATTGTCGTAATCAATGGGAATAACCTTATTGTCACCTTCGATGTCATCAGGTGACAGTTTGACATAGGTGTCATTTTTTAGATTGGCTCCTTCACCTTTCATTCGCCCGACTCTGATTTTCGGACCCTGCAGGTCCATTAAAATCGGAAGATTCACACCCAGTTTATCCGATAATTCACGTATGGTTTCGATGTTCTTTTTATGGATCTCATGGCTGCCATGTGAGAAATTCAGGCGAACGACATCCATTCCACTGCGTATAAGGTGTTCCATTATTTCGGGGGAACTGCTGCTGGGGCCGATGGTACAAACCATCTTGGTTCGGCGATCATTTAGAAACATGCTGATCCTTTTTATTCAAAGAGTACATTAATTGTCCTAAAGATAGGGCCTTGGCCGGGAAAAAACTGTTCCAAATCTCTATTAACAGAAAAACCCCTTTGCTAACGATGTAACAAAGGGGTTTTTCTTAGTTCTTGCAACAATAATTGCTAAAGTCAACAATTATTGTCAGTCACGGGTATCCCACCATACACGGAATGTCATGGAATCATAACCTCTCAGAACACCGGTATTAGCAACATTATCTGCGTTGTACTGGAATTCATTGGTCGGATATGGGAATCTCCGGGGAATTTCACTGAGTTCGGGTTGCACTTGACCTGCAGGAGGATCAACAGGGCTGATATCGGGATAACCTGTTCTTCTCCAGTCATGATAAGCTTCCACACTCAGGAAACTGGCAATATACTTTTGGGTCATGATCTGCTCATGTGCCGCTTCTTCACTTACAAGAGCGGCCAGATCCACCAGGTTGAAGAGATAAGCATCAATTGCGATATCATCAACACCCAGTTTCTCCATGGAAGCACGAACGGCATCATGCAGTACCGGCTGTGCTAAAGCCGCACCGCCGGTGAACAGTGTAGCTTCAGCCTCAAGGAACTTGGCTTCGGCATAGCTGATCCAGGTAACAGGAGCATCGGGTGCACTGTAGAATGAGCCAATAGATGATACGTTGGTTTGTCCGACACCATTGTGGGCGTTTAAATGACCGAAGTATGTCGAATCATCCAATGCGTACATATCGGAGCTGAACGGTTCGGGAGTAAATCCGGAAACCTCACCGTCAACACTGACAGCACCGGCCTGGCGTGCCTGAACCGGAAGACGTGGGTCTTCGAGCTCTTTCAGCATATTGACATAAGTACGACTGAGCTGGTTTCTGGTATCCCATTTACTGTCGATGACAAACTGGTACCAGGGATTTTCCTGTCCCGCAGTAACAGCATAGGCAAAGTTGGCATCATCGGCATTGCTGCCAAATCCGACTCCCAGTGCCTGAAGTGCAGCATTGGCGCGATTTACTCTGGTGTTGCCGGGTGCCTCACTAAGCCGCATATTGTAGCGTGCAATAAGCGTATTGGTCATCCGGGTCCATTTGTCGAGATCACCACCATAAAGCAGATCATCACTACCCGGCGTGATGGGTCCCGGATCAGCGAAATCGTCAAGTGCCTCGCTTAACAGATCAAAGATTGCTTCATAGATCTCTTCCTGCGAGTCGTATCCCGGAGTAGTATTTGAAGGATCAAACGCTTCGGAATACGGTGCTTCGTTGAAAAAGTCAGTGATCAGCGACATATTCCAGGCAAGGACAACTTTTCCCATACCGGCATATGCGTTCATCCCGTTTTCTTCTGCCTGGGCGATGAGTGTCTTGACATTGTTCATAACCGTAACGTATGAGTAGACACCCCAGAAATTATTGGGATCACTTTCGATGTAGTCATACGTATCAGCGGAAGGCTGTACGCCGTTCCAAGCTGTTTGCTGTATCCATTGACTGGACACCCGAACCGGCTCATTGGCAATTACTCTGTAAGAAAAGTAACCCAACAGTGCAGGTAGCTGGAGATTTTCATCAACGAATTCCGGTTCATTCGGATTTTCGTTGACATCCAGAAAACTGTCGCAGGCGCTGAACCCAATCAGCAGAAAGGACAGCATAAAGATTTTTAGATAGGTCAACTGTCTCATATGTAAACTCTTTTAGACGATATTTGAATAATTACAATCAATAATCTGATCAGAGGGATAAGCGTACGCTGAAAGAATACGTACGGGCATTCGGTGTGACCATGTGGTAAAAACCCTGGCCGTTGCCGCTGCCGTAAAGACTTCCGTCAGGATCTCCATAAGAGAAATCCGTGCTTATCCAGAGATTGTTGGCCGTTGCAGACAGTTCAAGCGAATGCAGCGGCGTATTCCGAAGTACAGACATGGGAATCGCGTAGGAGAGTGTGAGTTCTCTCAGGCGGATGTAGCTGCCGTCCTCAACAAAGTTTTCAAAGATGTTGCCATGAAAGCCCTGGTAGTAAGCCTGATCACGTGTAATCTCTTGCTCGTTCGGTTGTCCGGTAGACTCGACGATACCATCATAGACGTAGGTGGTTCCACGGTTAGCTGTGTGAGCAGCCGTACCATAAAACGTGGTGTAGTACAAGTCCATATTAAGAATATCACCACCCTGGCGAATGTCGATCAAACCAGAAAGGCCGATACCGCGGTAGTTGAAGCTGGTACGGAAGTTGGCGAGCCAGTCAGGCTGAACGTTGCCAATCGGGCCGGATTCGGCAGCTAACAATGGCCGTCCGTTGTCACCAATCAGCTTGTTGCCATCTTCATCACGACGGAACCGGTTACTCCAGATCACGCCATAACCACTGTTACCATCCTCATCATCCGGCATAATGCGCACCTGTGGATCGGTAAATCCGGCCAGATAGATACTTTCCACACCATCAGCAAGCGCGACAACCTCCGTATGTGGATTGGAAATGTTACCACGCAGGTCCCACCGGAAATCACGTGATAGAATCGGAGTGAATCCAAGATCAACTTCCATACCGTAGTTGCGAATTTCGCCGGCATTCAACAGAAGACTACTGAAACCGGTAGCCGAGGATACGGGCACATTGAAGATCTGATCTTGGATGGTTCGATCATAGTAAGCTATATCAAGTGATGCACGATCATTGAAAAACCGGGTTTCAATTCCGACTTCCCACTCTGTGGAAATTTCAGGCCGAAGATCCGGGTTACCGAGACTTGTACTCATCCGGAAGGCATTTACGCCCCGGAACGGGTAGTTGATTACACCGCGAACGGCATCGACCGGATTTGCCTGCAGATAGGTGGTGGCTAAAGAATATACAGGAGCGTCATCACCGATCTGAGCAATAGATGTTCGCAATTTACCATAGTTCAAAATCGCATTATTTCGCAGTACCTCAAATGCATCGGTGAAAATAAATCCGACACTTGCAGACGGATAGAAGTAGGAGCGATTATCTACCGGCAGGGTAGAACTCCAGTCGTTTCTTGCCGTCAGGGTGAGATAAACATAATCCCTGTAGTCGATCATCGCCTGAGAAAAAGCGCTGACCAGTCTTCTTTCCTCGGTGATTTGATGCGGAGTCACCGTGGTGGCATTACCTACATGATAGAAACCGGGGATGTTCAGATTCACACCACGCTGAGCCGACTCATTAAAGTATCGCATATTAACGTTATGACCTACAAGACCACTGATTCGCAGATCTTCGGAAACATCAAACAGCGCATTCAACGTAAGATCGGAGTTGATCTCGGACCGGTTGATCCTATGATCAAACATCGCACCATTCGGACGACCTCTAGTACCTATATTGGTTTCATCCTTCCGGACGTCTGAGTAGGTATCGATACCGACTCGCTCGGAAACAGTGAGCCAGTCCGTAATATTAAACGTAACTTCCGTACTGGCGATAAACCGGTCGACATTACTGGTAAAGCGGTTGTTGTCGACAATCCAGTTCGGGTTGTTGAAAGCATCCAAATGCATTCGCTGGGCACCGTCCTCATAAGTTGCCGGACTCTGTTCGAAGTTGATCGGAGCAAAATTCACCGAAAACAGATAAGCTCTTGTACTGTTCCCTTCGGCCAGCCATACATTGGCTGTATTGACATAGTTCAGCGAAGAATTGACGTTCCAGCGCTCACCAAGTTGTGTTCCGAAACGAGCCATAATACTATTCCGGTCCAGACTGGTACCGGGAACAAACCCGTCCTGTTGCAAATTGCTGAAAGAGAGAAAGTAGTTGGTCGTCTGGCTGCCACCACTGATGTTCACCGAATTGTCAAAGGTGAGACCGGTCTGATAGAAATCTTTCCGGGGGTCGGTGATCGGCACATCCATGGCCGAGGTTACCTCAGAAGGCAGCTCATCCTTGTGCGGGCCCCAGCTTGTCGAAGTCTGTGTTGCTCCAGCAGCTAAAAACGGATTAAAGAGCGTATCACCATCTACAATCCGGAAAGGCCGGGGATCAGCTATACCGCCGCGGGCGGCTGGAATACCGCTGGCATAAAAGCCCTGAGTACCAAGCGTGTACTCATTTTGGAAACCATCGATGATGACATCGCTGGACCGGACCGTCGAGTTAAAATGAATCCGTGTGGGCCGCTCACCGCGCTGGCCTCCTCGTGTTGTGATCAGAATGGCACCGGCAGCAGCACGGGAACCATAGAGCGCTGTGGCACTGGCACCTTTCAGTACCGTGACGTCTTCTATGATATTCGGATCGATATCCAGACCCCGGTTGGACGTACCACCCGTGAACAACGTACTTTCAGAAAATGTCATATCGTCTTCATCATTGCTGATCGGCACACCGTCCACTACAAAAAGCGGCTGGTTGTTACCAAGCATGGATGTGTGTCCGCGAATTACAATACGTGAAGATCGACCGGGCTGACCGCTCGAACCTGTGACATTAACACCGGAAAACTGACCGGCCAATGCATCGACAACGTTTTCACGCTGTGAGCGGAGAATCGACTCGCCATCCAGTGTCTGGACCGCATATCCAACACTCCGGGCTTCCCGTTCAATACCGAGAGCCGTTACAACCATCTCATCGAGTCCCAGAAAGTCTTCCCGCAATTGGAAATTGACTTCCAAACCTTGCGGGCCGACAGTCACTGATTGTGTGATAATTCTATAACCCACATACGTTACACGTAAAGTGTAATCACCTGCGGGCACGTTGGTGATGGTGAATTCACCCTGCAGATTGGTTGATGCGCCTCGTTGCAATTCCTGTACGAGGACATTAGCACCCGGCAATACATCTTCCGTTCTGTTATCTGTAATGGTTCCTGTTATATTACCTTGACCAAAGGCATATACAGGTAAAACCAAAATGGCCAACAGAGCCAGCGATAGTACCTTTCTGAACATATTTGACCTCAAATTTATTTTTTTGGTGTCGATAGAAGTAATGAGTTACGGTTAAATCTCCAATTCGAAAAACGCTTTACGATATTGACAATGACTTTCCGTCAACACATAACCTGTTTTTATTTATTTGCAAACAAATGCAAAGTCTCACTTTCAAAAACTACATGGTATTAAACCACTAAATACTAAATACGCTAATTAATCAAGTAATAATTAAGTATAATACATGTGAGTTAAGATTAACGTTTATTCAAAATAAAGCAAGTTATTTTTTAATACTCGATACAATTCTCCACGTAATTTATTTTCTCTGTAATTCCAACCCGAATATTAACAATATATTTTACTCAATCGAAGGCATCATATGGGCCTGGTGAGAATTGCACCTGACAACCATCTCTGTACCTGATCGTATTCCACATTGTGGTATTGTCTTCCTCTCCGAAGGGTATAATGTTCAAACGGATGTACGTCGCTGTCGACCCGGGTTCGTCTAAAATAAAACACCCGCTCAGGGTCTGCCTGGTTGTATCCGTAAATCCAGACTACTGTACTCAACGACTGGTCCACATACCATGGCGGACCAAACAGAATGTACACCATACCCATATCGGTCATCCACCCTTCCTTGAAGTTGGAAAACTGTTTGTTGGCCTGCTCGACACGCTGATAATATTTCTCTATGACTCTGCTGGCCTGGTCCTTGTCACGAAGATTCGACAACCAAAATCTGTCGATTTCCCGTTTCAGATCATCCCGGTTTTCAATTTTCATCATATCCCGGTGATCGTTCCGGCGCATGAGATATACGAGTGGATGCGCAAACTCCCTGGTATTAATAACATATGGAAAATTACTGCTCATAGAGCTGAAGTCACGAGCCCTGAATTGAGTATTATCCGAATTATCGCCTGTACTGGCGATTTCCACCTCAAATCGATAGTTGCCTCGTGGTGGACGCTTAGTCTCATATTCTATGGTGATAGTTCCAGTCTCCTGCTCAAGTATCCGCTCTTGACTCTCAATCTCATCCCGAACTCTGTAGTTGATCCCGCGGTCTGTCGACGGGGACCCGACGTACATCGGACGCGCAGGCAGAGTATCGGATTCAAATTTTACCAGTCGCATGCGAACTGCCAACGGGTCGGATCCTTCAGGACGGGTAACCTGATACTCAAAACGGATTGTATCAACCCGGCCCGGAATACTGTAAGTCGTCAGGGGAAATAAATCCCTGTCTTTCTGATCGTAACCATGCACTTTGATATGAGTCAAGCTGGGCATTTCGCTTTCCGGGTCATACACTGTAACATTGGTGCGCCGACGAATGGATTTGCCGGAATCGCGATCCGTCAACTGGACAAGCACCCTATATCGACCCGGTTTTACGGGAATGCGCTCGTGATAAGAAAAGGTGTCCCGGCTATCGGTTATATTGGATGTAGTCTCCTTTACATCGATCGATTCACGAAACATTTCAACACGTTCGAATTCGTCATCGGATTCATCGATCATGCGATAAATCTCAGTTTGAATTTCTACTCCAGCAGTAAAAACGCCATCCCTTTCCCTGTAAATCAGACTACCATAGACAACGTCGATATCCAGGTCAATAACCGGTTGATTGGCATCATCAATAAATGCGATGGCAGAGTACAGCATTTCCGGGTGTCCGTCGGCCAACTGCAGATGGGAACCTGTCCGGACATCGGGGTCAAATGCCCGTGAACAGCCTGCGGCAACCAACAACATCACGGGGAGGAAGTATCGGTAAGATTTTAAAAACATAAATGTGTCCGGCTCATATGAAAATGGAGTACTCACCAATCACCTGGCAAGTAAGTTACGTTATTAATACAGTAAATAACCAATTACAACGTTGAAAATCAATGAAAACCAGTTTTTATAACGAAAACAGTACGCCGATCATTTCACCTGTTTAAAATATTTGATATATAATGTCAGATGGAGCATCCATGTGCTTCATCATATGTCTGTGTGTCCCAATTATCGGCTATGGATGTTTTAGCTTTTTTTCAAGTAGCCACATGGTATCACCGTGTTCATCACTAGATCGAAAATTTATTGTGTTGCCCGGATCGTTCTTGCCCGTTCACAACACGATATGCCGTCACTCCTTTAACATTATTTCCACTTCTCTGCGGTATGTTTCACCTGACACCAGATCTTCGATGGTGATGGTCAGTGTGTGCTCTCCGGAATCGGTATGGGTCAGGTCGACTTCAAAAAACTGGTAGTCACTCGATCGGCCGGGTGCCGATTCCCATGCCATAGAAACATCATGTGTCCGCCTTCGAAACCATCCCCTGCTTTCGGGTTTCAATTGATAGGTTATACGATACCGAAATGACCCGTTCTCCGGATCAGGACTCAGATGATATGTTTCAAAATAGACCTGAAGGCTGCCGTCCCGTTCCAGTTCGTTACCCGATAACACACCCATTTCTGTCGATCGCACCGATACTGGAATCTGTTTCGTATTACCCAGAACCAGATCGCTCATCATAAGTGAGCCGTCATCCTCAAGCGGACGGGCTGCGTTGATCCATTCGGAGCTCAGGCCGGCCAAATGTATATCACCCCTTGAAGCGACAGGAAAAGTATAGAGTTCGGAAAAGATCTGCACCTGGGTATTCTCATCGAGTCCCGCAACCAGTTCCCCGGCAAAAAAAGATTCGTCAATCACATCCAGTCCCCGCTCCCTCGAATAATGTACCTTAACGTGATGTTCCGACCGTTCGCCGTTCCGGTACAGATTGAAACCCTGCTTGAGCAGATAACCAGGGAGTTCGTCGTGCCCGTTTGGTATCACCATCTGTGATGCGATTGCAATCCGTGGAGATGGATTCATGAGGAGATAAGAAACTGGTCCTTTTTCTTCATCCAGAAAACGGTAATCACGATAAAAGATCGGGTATTGGACGACATCCCGCTCAAATCTGCTGACCGTTACCGGCGCTCTGTCATGGATCCCTCTCATATCGGTTTTGGCCCGATCAGGAGCAATCATGTCACCCAGCCAGCCTCCATTTATCCGGTTGCGCGATAATGCGCGGTACCAGTTCTGTTCGTATTCCATTAACCGGGAACCAAAGTAGTGGTCCACGGTCGACATTTCGTTATAAAGCATGAACTGCAAGAAATAACCAGCCCGCAGAGCTGATTGATGGCCGCGCTGCCCTACCACGACAGACCGGTACCCACCCGCAGGAATGAAATCTTCCAGACTTTGCAACATCTGAAACCGGCCACTGCCGCCGGGCCGGCCAAACAGGTAAAAAACGGGACCGTCATCAGACAGTTGATCATACCGCCAGTACTCATACTCCCGCGGCGAAAAATTCTGGATGATGTTCATTTGCAGGGAAGGCATCTGGCTACCACGAATGATATCACGTTCCAGTAGATCATATAAACGGTTACGGATTGCACCCGAATTGGAAGTAATGATCCCGGTTTGATGATGGTCGGGTGGACCAAGTCGCACATAGATGAGTGCCCGTTCATCCGTATCATATACGGTATACTTGTTTTTGGTAAAATGTTCCCGGGCGTAATGGATGCGTTCCCAGTGCTCGATCAGCCGTTCGTTTATTGATGTCGAGGGTATGGCATTTTTTCTTTCCCAGAAAATCCACATCTCTTGCAGCAACTGCCGGTCCTGTTCACCGAACAGCTTTTGCCACTGCCGTTTCGTATCTCGGTCAAGCAGGGGCAAGGTCCGTTTCATCTCCCATTCAATGGTATCAATAAAGCGATCTTCAAAACCGGATCGCAGTGCCCAGACATGCATGTCGGATGCTTTTTTATACCGGATGGTATCACGAGCTCCTACAACCCGTTCAATGTAGCGAAAACCGATTCTCGGATCACTTTCTCCGGCCCGGTTCAGGGAATCATAAGCCAACTCCCAAAAATCCAGGACTTCTTCATACTGCCCGTCATCCCATAACCACTCTCCATGCAAGAACAGATCCGCTTCCGCCCTGTCTGATTTCATACCAGCGGCAGCTCCGGTCCCTGCAATGACAACGTATACCATCATCACGACACTGATGTAGCACTGCCAAAACCAATAACTTATGATATCATATCGCCTGATCATTCCTTCCTGAACGGTGTGAAAGTGCAACCATCTTATAAGCGATAATCCAAATGTTGCGTACCCTCCATATGTAACGTAACATCCATGCCGTCATTTTATTGAAACCATCATTCCACAACATCCCAAAAAAAGCAGGCTCCTGAACTTCACTAATTCGCGCCCGGTCATAGTCCGACCAGGGACAATAACCACCCCGAAATGATACAAAACATCAAGCTAATGATGACCGCTTTCCAGTAGCCGGCATCCGAAAGCTCACATGTTTAGAACCATCCACCCCCGCCCGGCAAGTTACTCACAATGTGGAACTGGTATGAGTTGCCAGCTTTTCTTCAACAACGGCCTCATCAGGACGATTATCTGCTGTGGCCGTTTCCGAACTAAAAAATGAGTAGATAGCAGGAATCACATAAAGGGTCAGAATACTGGCAAAGATGAGCCCGCCAATAATTGCTATACCCATAGATACCCGGCTTTCAGATCCGGCACCGATCGCAAGTGCAATGGGAGTCACACCGAGAACGGTTGACATGGACGTCATCAGAATGGGCCGAAAGCGGACCGCGGCTGCATCGGTGATCGCATCCATCAACTTCATCCCCTGTGCTTTTCGCTGGTTGGCAAACTCGACAATAAGAATTGCGTTTTTGGAAACCAGTCCCATCAGCATAATAATACCTATCTGACTGAAAATATTGAACGTCTCCTGGAAGTACCATAGCGTCATAAACGCACCGAATACCGCAAGTGGTACGGTAAAAAGAATGATGAAAGGGTCCCGAAAACTTTCAAACTGGGCACTTAGCACCAGATAGATCAGGATGATAGCAAGTACAAATGCGAAAAAAAGACTGTCAGCACTTTCTCTGAAATCACGTGACGCACCGGCAAGGTCGGTTCGAAACGATTCATCCAGCACCGTGTTTGCAACATCGTCCATGGCAGCAATTCCGTCACCGAGCGAATAACCGGGTGCAAGTCCGGCCGAGACAGTAGCCGAAACATACCGGTTGAAACGAAAACGTTGGGGCGGACTGCTTCTCTCTTCCAGGGTAACCAGGTTATCCAGCTGGATCTGTGACCCGTTATTACCGGTGACGTAGAGATTTCGGATATCGATAGGCGTGCCTCGTCGTTCCCGTTCCAGCTGTCCGATCACTTCGTATTGTTTTCCATCGAGGATAAAGAAACCGAGCCGTTGATCTGTCAGAGCAAGCTGCACGGTCTGCGAAATATCCCGCGCAGATATACCCATATTCCGGGCCCGATCGCGATCGATGGCCATTTCAATTTCCGGCTTGTTAAATTTCAGGTCAACATCTACCACCGCAAATTCAGGCCGTTCCGAAGCCGTATCGAGAAAACGGGGGAGCATCTCTTCAAGTTTTTCAAAAGTCGGAGCCTGTAAAACATATTGAACAGGCAAACCTCCTCGTCGCTGTCCGATCGTCTGATCCTGTGATACAAAATTTCTCGTTGCCGAATAATTTTGGAGATATTGATTCAGTTCATCAGCAATCTGCATCTGCGATCGGTCGCGCTCCGGAGGGTCGTTCAGAATAAGGTTGATAAAACCGGAGTTGACGGAGCTGGCCGCACCAAAACCCGGAGATGTACGTGAAATAACGGCTTCATGCTCAGTCACCTGTTCCTGAATACCCCGGATCATCCGGTCCATGTGATAATCCATATATTCAAAGGTGACCCCTTCAGGTCCGGTTACCGAGATCCGTAGCTGACTACGGTCTTCCAGCGGAGCCAGTTCGGCTGGCAAAAGGGTCCAAAACATATAAAGTCCACCACCGGCAAGTCCTATGATCAAAAACGCGACCCACCGAACTTTCATAAAAGTCATGAGAGATTCACGATAGGCCCGGTTCAGCCATATAAAAAAGGGTTCAGTGGCACGATACAAACGATTCTTTTTTTGCCGGCGCTTGAGAATCCGGGAACAAAGCATCGGGGAAAGCGTAAGTGCGACAAAAGATGAAATGATCACTACACCGGCCATAACTACACCGAATTCACGAAAAAGCCTTCCGGTTAACCCTTCCAAAAAAATCACCGGCAAGAACACGGCTACCAAAGCGGTTGTCGTGGAAATCACAGCAAAAAAGATCTCGCCGACCCCTTTAGTTGCGGCTTCGATCGGTTCCACTCCCAATTCAATTTTTTTGTAAATGTTCTCCATCACAACGATCGAGTCATCCACCACAAGTCCGATCGCCAGCACCAGTCCCAGAAGTGTTAACACATTAATGGAAAAACCGGCGACAAACATGATGAAGAAGGATCCGATGATTGCGATCGGTATCACAATAACCGGGATAATGGTCGTACGCCAATCACGCAGAAAGAGGAAAATAATCATGACCACCAAAATAAATGCAATGATGATGGTTTGGCGGACTTCACCGATTGAGTCCCGAATATGTTCGGTGGTGTCAAACCCGATTCCAGTGGAAACATCAGCGGGGATATCATTTTCAATTTCCGCCAAACGACGGTAAAATTCGTCGATAATCGCGATATTGTTGGCACCGGGTTGAGGGGCGAGCACCACACCGACCATGGAGACGCCATCACGCTTCAGGATGGTCCGCTGATTTTGGGCCCCCAGTTCAGCCCGGCCGATATCTTCAAATCGCACAACCGATCCACCTTGCTCCTTGATTATCATCCGGTTGAACTCATCCGGCGTTTCGAGCCTGCTCAGTGTACGTACCGTCAACTCTGTATACAACCCTTCGATCCGTCCGGACGGCAGCTCCACATTTTCACGATTCAGCGCATTCTGCACATCGACAGCTGTCACCTGGTAAGAAGCCATTTTATCCGGATCCATCCACAACCGCATCGAATACCTTTTTTCACCCCATATTCGCACTTCACTCACTCCCGGAATAGTCTGGAACCTTTCTTTGAAAATCGTATTGGCGATATCGCTCAGTTCCAGCAAATCCCGGGTATTACTTTGCACATTCAGAAAAACGATGGGTCGCGAGTCGGCGTCGGCTTTGGTGATGATTGGGTTGTCGACATCGGGCGGCAAGCGCCGGACACCTCGTGATACCCGATCCCGGACATCATTGGATGCCGCTTCCAGATCTACATCAAGGTCAAACTCCACGATGATAGTGCTGCGACCTTCACGGCTCACCGAAGTCATCGTACGGATACCGGCGATTCCGTTAAGCTGTTCTTCCATTGGCTCGGTGATTTGCGACTCTATAACCTCGGCATTAGCCCCGGTATAGTTGGTCTGGACAGTCACAATGGGAGGATCGACCGAAGGATATTCCCGCACACCCAGGCTGTTGTATCCCAGAATCCCGAATAGTATGATAACAATAGACATCACCGAAGCGAGAACCGGCCGGCGTATACTGACGGATGAAAGACTCATAATACTTGCACCTCCGAAGTTGCTTCAGTGGTCACATCATCAAGTCTAACTGCCATTCCCTCCCGGATCTGATGAAGACCGGTCGTGATCACTGTATCGCCGGCAGCGAGACCCTCAAGAATCTGTACTCTACGATCGGTGCGTGTGCCGATTTGCACCGGCCGTTCGGTAACTCTTCCGTCATTGAAAACAAACACCTTGTATCCTGTAATTTCCGGAACAAGAGCTACGGAGGGTATAAGCAAAGCATTATCGATTTCACTGAGGTCTACTTCCACCCGGGCAAAAGCACCTGGAAAAATCAGGTTGCCAGGGTTGGGTGCGAGGGCACGAATGCGCAACGACCGCGTTTCGTGATCGATCCGCGGCTGCATTGCATACACTTCTCCTTCCTGATATTCCTCATCCCCTTCTACACGGAACCGCACTTTTTGTCCTCTTTGAACGGATGCTCGGTAACGCTCCGGAACAGAGAATTCCACTTTGACCGGATCGATTTTCTGCAGGGTGGTTATGACTACCTCAGGTGAAACAAAACTTCCGACACTGACCTCCTTGAGCCCGATGACACCATTAAATGGTGCACGAATCTCCATTTTATCAATCTGTGCCTGTACGCGGTTGCGTTGCGCTTTCAGAGTGTTGAGTTCATTAAGGGCCATATCATAATCATCCTGAGCAATGGCCGACCGTTCCAGCAACTCTTTCTGTCGATTTTCCCGGATTTCAGCCAAATTGATCTGAAACGTGATTCGGTTTTTTTCCTCCTGCAACTCGGCATCGTTCAGTTTGACCAACAGATCGCCTTGCAACACTTCACTATCTTCCCGGAAATGAATCGCGGTAATGCGTCCGGATGCTTCAGGCCGTACGGTAATTTCTTCATCAGCCAAAATATTACCGGTGGTGTAGACCGTTTCACGAAATACCTCCGGTTGGACGATATAACCATCTACTGATACGCCTGGCTGCTCCTGTTGTGTTGATTGACCCTGCTGTCCGGATGCGGAACCCTCACCAGGAACAAGTCGTAACCACAACAGCACTGCGATGACGGCGATTGCTGTTATCGATACGATACTTCTTCTCAAAATCGGATTCATTAGGTGCAAAATAAGATGCGGCCAGTTAACAGGAAAGCAGAAACTTTGTATGACGTATGACCGATACGTTTGTTCAACTTTCCCATACTTCCGTCTTTTGAAAGTTTGGATCTAATATCAACACCAAAGTTGCCACGTTGGTTTCACTGACAATGTAAAAAAATAATAACAAAACTGGATACAGATATATGCGGCCGGTTTACGATTTGTCAGTTTTAGGCGACAATTTGTACTCATCATGTGACAATTTACCAGCAGTTACAGCCCATATGTACACATTATTCAATGATAAACCGCGGTATGTCTTTTGGCAGGCGGACCAGGGACTCGTAATTCACATTGTTAATCAATTCACTAAACGACGAGACGGTGATCCGGTTTTTATTCTGACTGCCGATCAACACCACTTCATCGCCTCGCTGAACGTCGGGACATTGTGTTATGTTGATGATCATCATATTCATATTGACCATACCGACCACAGAAACTCTTCTGCCCCGGACCAATACTTTCCCGAGGTTACTCAGGTTCCGGCTGAAACCGTGGCTGTATCCAATCGGCACAGTGGCAACAAGCATATTCCCGGTTGCCTGATACACCGTTCCATAACCGATAAATTCGCCGGCGGCAACTTTTTTAATGCTCATGACTTTGGTTTTCCAGCTGATAATCTGACGCAACGGATTATCGGTCAACTTCTTGTTAGCTGAACTGACCAGATACTGCATGTGTGTCTCTTTGCTGGGCCAGAATCCGTATTGCGCGATACCTATTCGCACCATATCCATTTTGGTTTGGGGATATGAGATCATCGGGGCTGAACAGGCGGTATGGCGCATATCCGTTTTTACTCCTTTTTTCTTCAGATACCCCTGAAACCTGTTATAATTGGCGATCTGATTCTGAATACGGAGATAGTTTGCAATGCTTTCGGCACCGGCATAATGCGTACTTACACCCATGACATGCAGATGCTCACGGTTGTCCAGCAGCATCCGGGAGAGTTTGTCCCGTTCCTCCCAATGAAATCCAATTCGGTTCATTCCGGTCTCCAACTCAACATGTATTCTCGCCCTTTTCTTCTGTCGTCCGGCAGCCCGCACAGCCGCTTCCAACCGCTCAAATTCAAAGACATAAAAAGACACCTCGTTCTGCACTGCCCATTCAAGCTCCTCATCCTCAATCATTCCCATGATCATGATGTGTGATCCGCTTTTCTTAATATCACAGACTCGCAGCGCCTCTATTGCACTGTGGACGCCAAAATAATCGACTCCGCACGATTCGGCCAGCGGGATAAAATGTTCGATGCCGTGTCCGTAGGCATTTCCCTTCACTACAGAACAAAAACGAACATTCGAACCGGCAAGACGGCGCAGGAATCTCAAATTGGCTTTGAACGCCGGTTTGTTGATTTCAATATAGGAGGTATGGAACATCGATACGTCACTTCAATTTTGGGGATTGTGGTTGTAATCAGGACTGTATTCGGGATTGGAACCAGGATTGGAAATTTCGCGATTCGAGCTTCAGATATTGGATTTCGTGCTTCGGATTATGAATATGTTTCATGATTTTGCATATAATTCATAAGCCAGCTTACCGAAGTCCCATTTCATCAATAATACCACTAAATAGCCGGACTCCCGTCTCCAGAAGTTCATCAGGAAAGTCGTATCTGGAATCGTGCATTTGCGGATGGTCAGAACCCGATCCGAGTCCGAACAGCGCACCGGGACATTTCTCAGTAAACCGGCCAAAATCTTCCGACCAGGAAAAGGGCTGTTTCAACCGGATGATTTCGTGAACCGGCCGGGACGACTTGTCACCTTTTTGTGCTTTCCCGGAATTTTTGACTTTGTCTCCACCCCTTCCATGCAGTTTCTTTGCGACCTTTTCCACCAATGCAACTGCATCCGGATCGTTTCGGGTCGGTTGAAAGACTTCGGTCCACTCATAATCTATCTTCAAACCCCAACGTGATGCCGCTGTTTCGGCAAGTGCAACTGCCCTTTCTCCCAATTTATCGAGATCATCCGGCTCATGAGCACGGATAGTGGCCATCAATTCGGCATATCCGGGGGTGGTTCCGAAATCCTGCTCACCGATTCGGGCGTGAATGACCGTCAGAAGGCCTGCACGATCGAAGGGAATCACCGACTGTGGCAGGCTTTGCCACTCCTGGATCAGACCGGCAACGGCCGAAGCGGGGCTTCGGGCGTATTCGGGATGAGCGGCATGAGCGGCTTGGCCTTTGAGCCGGACGATCAGGCCAGAAGAACCGGCGGCAAAAACATCATCCCGAAGTAATACAGTATGGAGCGGATAGCCCGGCAGATTATGCAGTGCAAATATGAAATCCGGTTTATAATTGGACAACAGATCGTCTTCCAGCATCCGGGTTGCTCCTTCACCGGTCTCCTCTGCCGGCTGGAACAAAAAATGCACCTTGCCATTGCGAACCGGCCGCTCCTGAAGCTCCCGTGCAAGTCCGATTAAAATAGCCATATGCCCGTCGTGACCACATTTGTGTGAAACACCCTCCTTTTTTGATGCATACGGTACATCGATAGTCTCATCTATCGGAAGTGCATCCAGCTCTGCCCGAAACAGAACCGAAGGGCCATCCTTGTCTCCCCCGGTTGTTGCAACCAGGCCATAACCGCCAATACCCCCCCGGATATCGGATACCCCGACCTCACGCAATTGATTGACGACAAAATCGGCTGTCTCTTTTTCATCGTGTGCGATTTCTGCCAAAGAGTGAAGTTTTTTTCGAATATCAACAAGTTGCATAGGTACTCCATTTCAATACAACCGACCCAATACCAGTTGCGGGTCAGGCCAGGTTTCAAGAGCCTCGGGAAGTGCGTCTTCCGAGACCACACCGGGCATATCGGGTTCGCAAGGACGTTTCAAGGAGAGCTGAAAATGCAAATGCGGCAACCAGCCGCCATTTTCGTTCTCGTCACCCACTTCGGTAAACGCTACTCCACCCTCAAGCGGCATTCCCTCATGCACTTTTCGAAGTGATTCGCGCGAAAGGTGTCCGAAAAGCGCATAAATTTGTGTCCCCTCCAAATTGTGCTCTGTAACTATGGTCGGACCATAATCCCCCGGATTTGCGTTGTCCCGGTAAAATAGCACATATCCATCCGAAAACGCATAAACCGGCGTCCCTGCGGGCACCCAGATATCGATACCTATGTGGATATTACGGACACCGCCATACATCCGTGTATTATACATATTCGGTCGTTTTTCATTGTAACGGCCGATGGAGGGAGGGTCGAGAGTAATCGCTTTGGGATCGTACTCTTTTGTGAGGTCAAGTACATTTTGTGTGTTCCCGATATCGATTACCGGATAAAAATTCCGGCGGCTCAATGCGACTGGATCAAAATTGCTGCAAGTTTCGTCACTCATGTTATCCCACCGCTTATTCGATGATCTTGTCGATATAGCTGGAGTTCATAAGTCCGAGTGCGCCGACATATTTAAGCTGGAAAGAGACCATGTCACCCACTTTGAGATCGCGTTCGTTCTGTCCGACATTGACCACCAGCATGTCTGAACTGGCGTCAACAATTTCTATATCCTTACTCTTCGGGATCAGGAAATCGGGCTGTATATCCAGGTAACCGATATCCAGAATGGCGCGAAAAGCGGTTTTCCCGTAGAGATCTTCATCCACTTCCGTCATCTCACCTTGTGGATTAGCCGCCATTTCACCGCTTGGTACCAAAGGTTTTTCATGGATCTCGATGACTTGTGTAAACAGCTCGAGCACTGAAGGTTCCATTCCCTCAATAGTGACACCGGTAAAGAGATCCTCTCCGAAGTAAAGGGCTTCACCAATCCGGAAATGATTGATGCTTTCAGGCAGATCACCGCGCAATAAAAGCGGCAGCACTACGGTAGTGCCACCGGAAACCCACGGGATTTTCTGGTCGAATTTCAACTCGATGATCTGTTTGTAGAGCACCAGTTGAATCAATTTGTCAGAGCTGGGCATCACCCCGTGCAAACAGTTGAGATTGGTGCCGAGACCAATCACCTCGATATTAGGCAGTTTGAAAATCTCTCCATAAAAATCGATCAGCTCCTCACGCATCACCCCTTCCCGCAGATCTCCCATCTCTATCATAATAATGATCTTGTGCTTCCGGTTTTGCCGGACCGCCTCATTTGACAGCAGCCGGATGGTGGACAACTCCGTATTGAAACTGACATCCGCGTACTTGACAATCTCTTTCAGATATTTCTTTGGTGGCGGTTTGATGTAGACGGTCTGGACATCCGGATCGATTTTTTTGATGACCTTCAAATTACTGACACGTGAATCATAGATCCCCCGTGCACCTAGATTGATTACCTCACGAATATAGTCTTCGTTGCCACAAAAAAGCTTTGTGACAACACCCCATTCAATTTTGTGCTTATCAAAGAGGTTTATCAGAAATTTGTAGTTGTGTTCAAGCTTGTCTCGATATAGCTTTAAATAAGCCATGGTTATTTTTTGTACCTCATTTCAAGGTATTTGTTGGTAAATCCTATACGTTCATAAAGATGACGCGCGGGATTGTCGTGTTCCACATGAAGAGCGACATCACCACGGACGGTTTCTACAGCCATTTCCATAAGCGCCTTCCCGACACCGCGACCCCGGGCTTTCGAATCGACAGCAATATAGACCAGCAAATTTTCCGGAACGTAGCCTGCCATTCCAGTCTCACATACGACTGAGACACCAAGCAGAGTTCCGTTATGGTCACAATCGGACGCCGCTAAAATAAATCCGCGTCGTGCTGCCTGACGGCCTAAAGCATAATCAAGGCAGGACATAATTTGTTCTCTCGGATCGCGGAACTGGTCGAGATTTTCAAAAAGAAAGTCAGCCAGTTGATCCGGAGTGTAACCGGCTTCGTTGTAATTTTCAGGAGTAATGATTTCAATTGTAACGGAATCGCTCATAAAAACTTGTATTACTTATTTATTATCAGGTAATGTGAAAGAGCCTGCTATAAAGACAAGCAGAGATGCTGTCAGTCCAAAGATGATGGGATCCAGGCCAAATGGCATGGTAATTTGAAGTGGAACCTCAAACGGCAAGTTTTCATCGGAAAGAAGAGTGAGTCCAAGAGTCAGCACACCCCCTGTTATCATCGACCACCAGGCCGCAGCATTGCTGCTTCTTTTCCAATACAGCCCACCTAATATCGGCACCAGCAACGCCGATACCATAAACGCATAGGAATAGAGCATAATCTGCAGCACCGTATCAAAAACTGCGGCCAACAGAAATGCAAAAATTCCCAGCGCCAGTGTCACAATCTGCGACAACCGGATCATCGAAATCCTGCTTGTATCTATTTTAAACAACTTTTCGATGATATCCGTTGTCATATTTCCGGATGCAGCTACCAGACAGCTGTCTGCGGTCGACATGATCGCAGAAAAATAGGCAGACATCATCAGTCCCATCAATCCGATCGGCAGGACTGTCCGCAGCAGCATAGGCAACCCCTGTTCCTCATGCATTTCAGAGGCCATTTCGTAGCCCATATAGGCGAACATACCCTGCTCGGCTGCGACTTTGGCGAAGAGTCCAAGCGACACACCCATAAACGCCATTACCGGCCATTCGAGCAAACCAGCCAGATACCACGCTTTTTGGGCATCTTTTTCGGAGCGTGTGGCGTAAATTCGCTGGTACAAAGTCATACCGACAAACCAGATCGGAAGAATGGTGATTCCCCAGTTGACCAATTGTTGCCAGCTGATGTTTCGCAACGACAACATCTCCGGCGCTACGGTTTCGCGAATCGCCTCCATCCCGCCGACAGCATTATAACTGATCGGAATCCCGATGAAAATGAGTCCGCCAAGCAGCAGAATCCACTGGAATGTGTCGGTATAAATGACCGCCTTGATCCCGCCCATCACGGTATAGACGATAATAATAAAAGCCATTAAATAGAGTGCCGCATCAAGGCTCATCCCGTCAAATGACGAGGAGGCAAGGCGGGCACCGGCCAGCATCTGAGAGCTGCTGAAACCGACATAACCGATGGCGGAAATTATCCCGGCCAAAAAAGCGACCCGGGCATTGAAAAAGTAGTTGAATAACTCAGGCATGGTGTAAAATCCCTGCTCGGTAGAGAGGTTTTTTACTTTCGGGATGAGGAAAACGGCTGCCAGCCAAGCGCCGAGCAACCCGGTGAAGAGCATCCAGGATCCGGAAATCCCCATGACAAACCCGAGTCCACCGA
>SLQC01000016.1 GCA_007131625.1 Balneolales bacterium
TCATTTTAGATATCATTTTTATTTAAAATTATTTTTTCAAAAAATACGAACAAGTTTTCAAAATTAATTCGATCTGATCTTTGTTGCTTTGGATAAATAAAATAAATTAAATATTACCACCAGTAATAATGTAAAAAAAAATAAAGAATACAGAGGTATATACAACCCTGTTTTTTTTAAAACCACCACAAAAGGTCAATGCAACCGGGCAATCACGATACCATTGATATTATCTCGATTTCTGGCGTACTCATAGATCGTTTTGGGATCGACGATGACCGATCCTGTCAAGCTGGCATGATAGAATCCTGCTCGACCACCGTCCATTTTAACAAGTGCAGTATGGATAATGTCGAGTCCGTCGACAGTCGTCACAAACGCAAGCACATCGCCGGTGCGAAAACGGGATACAAACTCGGGAATCCGATCTTCCGGTATGTATTTAAGGTCCCGGTCAACCGAGCGATCTTCCATTTTCCGGATTTTTCTTATCATGTCAACGTTGTCGCCCAAATGTTTGTAGCTTTCCCGGTTTTCGGACATAAAATTGACCGGCCCGATCTCCGGCAGTTCCTCATCCTGAAACAGGATCGATATAAATCCCTTTTCCTCATTGGTTGCAAGCCAGTCGCTAAAGTAGTGCAGACGGCTTTCGTACCCGTCAATTTCACCCTCCCGATAACGGATAACCCGGATGTTGTCCCGGAACGCTTCGAATGATGAGTGCCCCTGCAGCGTTGTCATTGCAAGGGCCAGGCTGGTCTCAACATATATTACGCAATCAGTCCCGTCCAGTGTCACGACCAGCTGCTCTTCTTCGGGCTCATCGAGCAATCCATCCACATAGGTGATTCCAAGTTGCCTTTCCGCATAATAGGAAATCAGTGAGGGGATGTCACGGTACCGGGTCCAGTAGTTACGGCCATCCAACAGCCACTTTTCGATGGTATCTGCCGGTTCATCGCGGTCAGCAGTCAATCTGGAATCTGAGTCCAGGCTGGAGACAACGGATAAACCTGCTGCAGATATCCCGTTTACAAGCACAAATAGGACGAATGACGATATGAGTAAAGCTTTCATTGTACGAATATAGGTGGAAAGAGATCACTAATAGTAAAACCAGTTTGGAACAGATAACAAACGACAAAAACTGGCGAACATGGGTGAATTCAAAATTTACAATTCACCTGCCACTTTGTCCAGCATCTCCCGTGTAGCCGAAACTTCTTCAAACATCGATCTCAGGTCTTCAGCGGTCAATCGTACAAAATCCCTTTCGACAGGTGTGATGCATACTCCTCCGAAATCGACCGCTGCCGGACTGAAAAGGATCTGCCGGTCCCTTTCGAGAAAATAGTGGCTCGGACGGTGCTTCCTGCGCATGAACACAATAATCCGCCAGCGATTGTTCTCCATTGCAGCATGAACGTTACTCATCGGCTCTTCAGCGTCTTCTGAAGTGATGCCGGCCTGTCGACTTGCCCATTTAAAAGATATGTACAGCCGTTGAAAGTGGGCGGCAAGCGTCTTTTTGTCATCTGATTCCAGGATGATATACCGTCGCAATCCGTCGTCAACCCGCGCAACCCGTATGCGATCTTTATCAATAATCCAGTTCCCGTGATGGGTGATCATCTCCCGCCAGCTGCAATCCAGTGGCATCGCCCCCCACTCAACTCCCTGAAAGTGGAGATGATCGGGCACAGAAGCACCGCTTTTCGGCCCATTGTAAAACAGTGTGTAGTGATTTCCCATCGCTTTCGAAAGATCCAGCATCGCATCAAACGAGTGGCCGATTAACTGCGGGATATGCTCCTGATGCGAAATGGTGAAATGTTCGGAAAATATCGGAAAAGGATTTCCCAGGATTACGTAATCACCGGCGGGAATGGCTTTCTGTTCCGGCGGGAGATTAGCCTGACAAAGAAAACACGGTCTTGCCTTGATCGATTTTTCATCGATCTTGGCCGTACTGGAGGCCATACGGGCGGCATTGTATTGCAATTTCATCTCGAATCCATTGAACTCGAACGACCTCATTTGGACGGATTCCAAACTGCTGAAGCCGCCTGACAACATCGGCCAGTGATCACGCTGATGCCGCAACAAGGCGCAGACCTGATTAGCAAGATAATCCTGATACCCCCTGGCGGCACCATATGCTTTCAGTTGATCCGGGACAAGCATCCGGTCGCCCGGGCTCGCCCTGTCAATCTGCGAACTGGAACCTTTCTGAATGTCACTCATCATGCAGATTCCTTCTTCTTCTTCATTCTGACAGATCCTCTTCATTTGCATTACGGCAGATCCTCTTCTATTACTTTCCGACAGATCCACCAGTTTTTGTATTCCGACATGTCACCTTCTTTTTCTTTCCGGGCACTGCTATTGTAGCCGGGGTTTTGATTTCAAAAATACGGATATTGTCCCGGAAGTGTTATCGTTGCTGCACCCCCACGACTCACTCAAGTGAAACCGATGAATTCCGGTGTGATTCGAAACAATGTCATGAATTTTGTCGATGAACTATTCGAAATAATGTACGAATCCGGTGTCTGAATGCCAAAACATGATCAAGTCATTCGCAACCGAATAATTCCCATTGCAATGAACCTACTGACAGTTTTATTGATTTTCAGTGGCGTAACCGTCATGACCGTGACCGGTTGCCAATATGAAACTCCTGCTGATGAGTTGTTAACTGCTGACCGGCTTGAAGTTGACCGGCTATCAGATGATCGCACAAAAGCTGACCGGGTAAAAACCGGACTTGAAATGCTTGTGAATCGTGATTTCGATGTTCTCCAGGGCAAGCGAGTCGGCCTCATCACCAATGCCACCGGTGTGGATGCCGGGCTCAAATCCATTGTCGACATTTTTTATGAATCGGAGCACGTGAATCTCGTTGCACTGTTCGGACCCGAGCACGGGGTGCGCGGTGATCACGACGCAGGCGCCTACGTAGAGAGCTACACTGATGAGCAGACCGGCATCCCGGTGTATTCGCTCTACGGCCCAACCCGAAAGCCGACTGATGATATACTTGAGGGAATCGATGTGCTTGTGTATGACATCCAGGATATCGGTGCGCGATCTTACACCTACATTAGCACCATGGGTTTGACAATGGAGGCCGCCGCGGAGCAAGGCATTGAATATGTGGTACTCGACCGGCCTAATCCACTGGGCGGTGAGCGTGTCGAGGGCAACCTGGCAGAAGAGGGATTTTTCTCATTCGTGAGCCAATATCCCATTCCATATGTGCACGGTCTGACCGTGGCGGAGCTGGCGGTGATGCTGATCGAAGAAGAAATGCTTACAGACGGGGTTCAGGTTGAGCTGACCGTAGTCGCTATGAAAAACTGGTGGCGGGATATGACGTTTCAGGAGACTGGGCTGCACTGGGTTCCCAGTTCTCCGCACATCCCACATGCCCATTCACCGATTTTCTATGTCGCCACCGGGATTTTTGGCGAACTCCAGATTCTGTCCGAAGGTGTGGGATACACGCTTCCCTTCGAAATATTCGGAGCCGAATGGATCGATTCCGGAAAACTGGCGACAGTGTTGAACGAACAAAAAATTCCCGGCGTGATATTCCGTCCCGTCTCTTGGCGACCTTACTACGGCCGTGATGAGGGCAAGCGGCTGCAGGGTGTGCAGATCCATGTGACCGACTATAGCGAGCTTAACCTGACCGCACTCGGATTCCGGTTCCTGGAAGCACATCACCAGCTGTATCCCGAAAAAAATCCGTTTGAACTGGCGACTGACGCACGCATCAACATGTTCGACCGGGTTGCCGGCTCTTCACAAGTCCGCGAACTTTTTATGGAAAACATGCGCTATGACGATGTCCGTGATTATCTAAATAAAGATGTGATACCATTCCGGGAGCTGTCGCGAAATTACTGGTTGTATAAATGAAACTTTGTAAACGATGCAGTGCCACTTTTTAGCAAAGTCGTATTAATTAATCATTATCTGAATTATGGTATCATCTCATACTCTTGAAAAACAGATTCTTGAACTCGATAAAAGGAATCGGATCTATAAGCTTTCATAAAGGTTGACACATTTCTGATTAAAAACTCTCCGCGATCAGGAGGACTCTTCAACATTCCCGTTATCTTTCTTCCCGAAATCCTTGTCCAGCGGGATGAACCAGGTAGCAATAAACGCCGGTATCGTTGCTATCATCACCCACAGAAAGAAGTTGGGATAGCCAACCAGTTCCTGGATCCAGCCGCTGAACATACCGGGAATCATCATTCCAAGCGCCATAAAACCGGTGGTGATGGCAAAGTGCGACGTTTTGTGCTCCCCTTCGGAGACGTAGATCATGAAGAGCATATATGCGGTGAAACCGAATCCATAGCCGAACTGTTCCAGCGCAATGGCAGAACTGATCATCATGAAACTGTCTGGAAGTGACTGCGACAGGTAGACATAGACCAGATTCGGAATGTTCATTGCCAGCACCATCGGCCAGAGCCAGAATTTAAGTCCGTGCCGCGCGGCCATAATTCCGCCGAGGATCCCGCCGATTGTCAGGCTGATGAGTCCGACCGTCCCGTATGCAATCCCGAGTTGACCCGTCGTCAGTGCGAGGCCGCCGATCTCCTGAGCGTCCAGCAGAAACGGTGATGCAAGGCGCACAATCTGGGCTTCGGCAAAGCGATAGAGCAGCAAAAATGCGAGAATCGAACCAATCCTCTCTTTCTTGAAGAAGAGGGCAAACGTTTTGAAAAATTCTCCGAATATCGTCTGATCCGGATCACGGACCGCCGGCTTGTCGACGGAGGGATATGGCAGCATAAATCGGTGATAGACGAAAAACAACAGGAACATCCCGGCGAGCAGGAAGAAGGTGATCGACCAGGCCAACGGTATATTGCCGGAACGCACCTGGAAGGCAGCCGAACTGGCAAAATCAAGCTGATCGTCTATGCGGATCACCGCCATGCCCGGCACATTCCAGTTGTCTTCGGTGAACCGGAAATAACTGCCCTCCACCAGGGAGATACTGTTGTCACCGCGCACCCTGCCGAAATTTATCACCACTTCCTCTCCCGCATCGGGCCGGTTCGACAAGTGAAAGTAAACCACACCAATGTTGCCGGTATATTCGGTATCTGTAACAATCTCCTCGGGACCAAACCGCGATTCAATGAATCCTTCAAGTGGATGGATGATATTTCGCCGGATCCAACCCGGTTCTTTCGCTTCTTCTGCTTCTCTATCTGCAAGATCCTGCTCAAGCGCCGGATTAAATCCCTTGTCGAGATTCCACTGCCGGGCAAACGCCACGATCGAGTCGACCTCACTTCGGAGGCGGTTCTCTGTACTAATTTCCAGATCGACCGGTTCAGCCACAATATGCAACGGTTCATTACTGACCCTCACTGCAATTTCATCGGGAGGACGTATCTCCTCAATGGCAATAACCGGATTGGTCCGCGCCCGCACATCCACATCGTCCAGACCGGTCACACTTTCAATAAAACCGGCCACTATCACCAGCGCACCCTGGCCGGCAATCATTGCGATCCGGTAAAACGTGCTTCGCACCCCGACAAACCACGCTTGCTCGTGCTTAGACAGGCCAAGCATGTAGAGTCCGTCCGCGGCGATGTCATGGGTTGCCGAGCTGAACGCCATTATCCAGAAAAAAGCGAGCGTGAACTGCAGAAATCCCGGCAACGGTGTTGTAAACGCCACTCCGGCCATACAGGCTCCAATAATAAGCTGCATGGTAATGATCCACCAGCGTTTTGTTCTAAACAGATCGACAAGCGGACTCCAGAGTGGTTTGATGACCCATGGCAGATAGAGCCAGCTGGTGTAAAGTGCGATTTCGGTATTGGAGACACCGAGCCGGTTATACATCACCACCGTGACAAACATCACGATAACGTAAGGGATTCCCTGGGTGAAATAAAGAGTGGGAATCCAGGCCCATGGATTCCGGTAAATCGGCTTTGAATGCGACATGCTTATGTGTTAATTTCGTTCCCCACCGTCGTTACGCTCATCAAAAAAGCCAACATAATCCTCCACAGGCTTACCTGGCAATTCCCGGCAACATAAAAAACTTTACGCGATAAACGAAAGCTGGTTTTGTAGATACTCCTGTTTAACAATCGAATGAGATTGCCAATCCATCCGGTATCGACAAGAACTTTACTGTGAGTTGTTACACATCAAGCCCGGGGAGCGAAGCGTCGGAAGCGTGTGGAATGCAGGATCTTTCTCTGAATTGATAACTTTCAGTCTTGAGAATTTTTGTCAGCTGCAAAATGGAATTACTATTGTTTACAAGAAATTTAACGAGTAGTCGTTATTCATAATGACTTTGTAATTCGTGCCATTTGACGTACCTTTACAAGGTTATTATGTATGAATGTTAATCATATGCATTTGGGATGCTACGAGGTTTCATGAAGCACCCGGTGATTTGCCATATTGAATTCAAACAATCAACAGTTACACTATTTTAACCAGTCTTTTCGGAGGTTTTTATGGGATTGATGCAAAAATTAAGATCCAGTACCAAGTACATGATCTGGATCCTGATCTTGTCTTTCGGATTACTTTGGGTATTGGCAGATACCCAGGTGTTTGACGCCATGATGGCAGGTCCACGAAATATGGGAGAGGTAAACCGGGAGCCGATTTCTTACAACGAGTTTAACCAGAGAGTCAATCTGTACTCCGAGCGACATCGTGAATCCACCGGTGCCAGCCCTGATACAGAAGTACGGGCCCAGTTTGAAGAATTGGCATGGGAGCAACTTGTCGTTGACAAGATTCTCAAAGGAAAAATGCAGCAGATTGGTATTACAGTGACCGACTCCGAACTGGTGGACATGGTTGCAGGGGAGAATCCGGATCCCTTTATCAGAGAACAATTTTCCCTGGAAGACGGCACCATTGACAGAGTGGCATTGCAAAATGCAATCGACACACCTGAAAATCGTGAAATATGGATTATGGTTGAGCAGCAACTGCGTGAACAACGCAGAAAGCAGAAATTCGATCAATTTGTGGAATCATCATTCCGAGTCAGTGAATTTGAAATTAAGAACCACTATATAGAAAATAACAGTGTCGCTGATTTTCAATATATACGATTCCCCTATTCGGATATTTCCACTAGCGATGTAGAGGTTTCAGATTCCGAAATTCGAAATTACTACCAAAATAACCGGGAACGATTCCAACAAGATAAAACCTGGGATTTTTCCTATGTCACTTTCTCTAAA
>SLQC01000411.1 GCA_007131625.1 Balneolales bacterium
AATCAAAAAGATAACACAGTTAAAAACAATGGGAGTAAACTGAAGTTTTATTCAAATGCAAATGAACTCCCGGAATTCACTTAGAATACCGCATTCACCCATTATTTTTGAATTCGTAAATATGAATCCGGATGCCTTTCCGGATGCCATTTTTGATTCAGGAAAAAATAAGGAATAAATTCGGATTGCTGAAATTTTTTTTGTGGGAATGAGAAAGTGCTTTATCGCATTTTTTTCGGATCGATCATATAGCATTCCTGTCTGGGATGCCCCGACGCTCCCATACAGAGGACTTTTTATTGATATTTGTCAATCGACTTCTGATTTACGCCGGTCTAAACCCACATCAGTTTATGCCACGTTAGTTTATGCCACGTTCAGTTCCTGCCTTACGGCGTATAATACGTCGGCGCTTCCGGACCGACCGGCATCCCCAGTCCGAAAACCCATATATAAAATACCAACACCCAGAAAATGAAAAAGAACAGACTGTAGGGAAGCATGGTGCTGATAATGGTCCCGATCCCCAGATTCTTGTCGTATTTGTTGGCGAACGCCAGAATCAGTCCGAAATAGCTCATCATCGGCGTTATCAGATTGGTCACCGAATCACCAATACGATAGGCCGCCTGGATCACTTCCGGACTGTAACCAATCAGCATCAGCATCGGTACGAAAACCGGCGCCGTAACCGCCCACTGTGCTGAAGCTGATCCCAACATCAGATTTACAAATCCCGATATCATAATAAATCCGACAAATACAAGCGGGCCTGTCAGACCGATATTCTGCAAAAAAGTCGCCCCGGTGACTGCTACAATCTGACCGAGATTCGTCCACCCGAAAAACGCCACAAATTGCGCTGCGAAAAAGACGATCACAATGTACAACCCGAGTGTGGACATCGCTTTGGCCATCCCTTCGATCACATCCCGGTCTGATCGCATTTTGCCCGTGACTCGTCCGTAGACGAACCCGGGTACCAGGAACAAGACAAAAATCAGCGCGACGATACCGTTGAGAAACGGCGAGTTCAGAATTTCACCGGTCTCGGGATTGCGTAGAACCCCGTTTTCAGGAATTATGGCCAGTGAGAGAATGAACAGCATCGCCAGAACGGTGGCAGCAGTCCAGAGCAGCCCCTTTTTCTCTGTGCGGGTAAGCGGATCCATCGATCGCTCGTCACTGACATCTACCATTGCGATGGAGGGGTCATACGGACCCAGTTTTGGTTCTACGATTTTTATGGTCACCCATGTACCGACGATAGTGATCACAAATACGCTCAGGAACATGAAGTAGTAGTTGACAGCGGCGTGAACCATATAACCCGGTTCGATGAGTTGCGCAGCTTCCTGGGTGAGTCCGGCCAGCAGCGGATCGATCGTGCCGAGCAGCAGATTGGCGCTGTACCCCCCCGAGACACCGGCAAATGCGGCGGCCAATCCGGCAATCGGATGGCGTCCGAGCGACATAAACACCACCGCACCCAGCGGCACCAGTACCACATATCCCAGCTCAGATGCGGTGTTGGAGATGATCCCGGTAAACACCACTGCCACGGTCACCAGAATGCGCGGTTGAAGCACAAAAGCGAAAGGCTGGATGATGAAATTTATCAATTTCTGAATAGAAGTCATTCCGGTGGTGTCCTGCATGTAGGACGGCTGTACCGAAGCCGCCTTAAGCACAATCCCGCGAATTACGGCGCTGATCAGTCCGGAGTGTTCGGCCACTCCGACCCCCAGCAAAGCCACCAGTACCACCCCGAGCGGTGCGAATCCAGTGAAATTTGTGACCAGGTTCTCGATGATCATGCGCAGCCCGTCGCCGTTGAGCAGGCTCACCGCCTCGATGGTGCCGTCGGGGGCGCGACCGGCCGCACCTTCGGGACGAGGATCTGGAACGCTCCAATTCAGGAACTCGGCAAGGCCGCTGATCAACACCACACCAGCCGCAAACAATGCGAACAGTGTGACCGGATGGGGCAGCAGGTTGCCGAGCCATTCCACTACATCCAGAAATCGGGTGAACCAGTCTCTTTTTTGGGGCGGAGTGCCGAAATGGTTACTCATGTACTTCTATTACTTCGTGACATTTTTAATACAGGATCTGTAAGGATGGATGATTCTGGATGTCCTGATCATATTACCAAACCATCAGTTTCATACAGAAAACGCTGCCTCCGCTTTTCAAAAACTCTGTGGTATCCACCTCGTGAAAGGCAAACCCGTTTTTTTTAAGCATTTTGTTAACCTCATTGCATCCTTTCTGGATGACAACATTGCGACCGTCCGGACATGCCGCATTGCATGCCAGGAGCTTCAAGGCTTCGGCTTCCGGAGCTTCAATAACAACCGGAAAAGCCGCCCGTATCAGTTCCAGTCCTGCATGCGTAAACGCGGGTGGATAGATCAATACAGTTTCAGTATTCAAAACGCAAAAACAGGTATCGAGATGATAAAATGCAGGGTGTATCAGTTCCAGTGCAACAACGGGCACGTCGAAAGTTTCCGCAATATGCAGATAGACATTTTTGGAAGAGCGGTACCCATATCCGCCCCAGAGCAGGCGCTTTTTAAAATGCCAGATGGCATCTCCCATTCCTTCAAAATCAAGAACGTTTTCGGCATCCAGGTAATTAATTTCATATCTATTTTGCCGGTACCACTGTTCAAAGTAAGGAACTTCCTCCTTGCGCTGTTCGGCATGCATATTACTCATCAACACATGGTGGTGTCCGTCGGCATCGAGTATCGGCAGGCTCTGATTGGCGGAAAAAACCATGTCGGGCAGGCCGGGTTCACCAGGCAGTTCGTGGACAGTGAGTCCGAAATTGCGGAATTTATCGCGGACCACCTCCCATTCCCAGCGGGCTTTGGCCTTGTCGACCGTACCGACATTCCCGGTCATGTGAGGATTTATAATATAATCCACCGAAAAATAATCGGGTGTTACCATAAGCACTTTCTCCGGCTTTGGCATCGGTTCTGCATGTCGCAGAACCTCTTTGAGTTGGTCCGGATTGGTTATGAGCGTTGCCATAAGTCGCTTCTTTTCAGCTGTTTAAAATATTCAGATTCATTATGTTAGATGAAGCACCCATGAGTTGCAATTATGCTCGAGTATGCTGAAATATCAACATGAGTGTTTCATCTGTTTATTTTTTTAATTCTAAGGACAGATGTAATGTCCATGACAATTATAATTATGCCTCTGTGTGTCGGGTTGCCGTCATGGGCATTTCATGTTATGTTAATGACTCCAAAATAAAAAAACTTTCGAGAAGTTTGAGTGTTGTATTGACGATAGCCTGCGTCATACGATTCAGTGAATTATTTCTTTGTTTTATATTGTCCGATATTTTACAGAGATTCCAAATAAAGATACCATGTTATTAACACCCGAACTGCTCAATCGACTTACTCCCCTTGAGATCAAAGCCCGCCAAATTGTGGAGGGGTTTATCAGTGGCCTCCATAAAAGTCCGTTTTTTGGCTTCAGTGTGGAGTTCGCCGAGCACCGTCCCTATAACCCGGGCGACGATCTCAAGCATCTCGATTGGAAAGTGTACGGCAAATCAGAACGATATTTCGTCAAGCAGTACGAAGAAGAAACAAATTTACGGTGTTATATGCTGCTGGATGTGAGCAGTTCGATGCAATTTCGCTATTTTGCGGACTGGTCCAAACTACGCTATGCAGCCCACCTGGGAGCGGCGATCGCCTATATGCTGCACCGGCAGCGCGACGGTTGCGGATTAGTGCCGTTCGACCGCGAGCTCGGCGAAATTTTGCCGGCAAAGTCGTCATATGCCCATTTGATGCATCTTTACCGGGAAATAGATCAGATTTTGGAACTATACGATGTGGAGTCTCCCACGAAACGTCAGACTGCCTCGGCGGATGCGATTCATCAACTGGCCGAGCGAATCAACAAACGGAGCCTGGTGGTTGTGTTGACCGATCTGTTTGAAAATGTACAAAAGCAGGACGAGCTGATATCGGCGCTCAAGCATCTTCGCCATCGGAAACACGAGGTAATATTGTTCCATCTGCTTGAAAAAAAGAGTGAAAGAGAGCTCGATTTTCCGGATGATCGTTTTGTGTTTCATGATTTGGAAACCGGAGGGGAGATGGATGTTATCCCGAGTCAGATTCGGGGGGATTATCAAAAAAAAATGGCGGAATACACGAAAAGTTTTCGCATTGCTTGTAGCGAAGCTCATATATCGTATGAGGAGGTGGATACACGGGATCCGTTTGACTATGCACTTCTGGCGTTTCTGAACAAACGCAAGCGGCTAATGTGACGATATCAGCAACTCAAAAACGGGGTAATGGACTGGAATAAACGGTGGAAAGCGAATCAGCCGGAAGATAGGGCCGGGGAGGAAAAAATGAGGAAAAAGTGGAACTATGTGTTCCTCGAAAGTCTCAAAATGTCATTATTCCTTCCGTTGGTTATCCTGTTTACCGAGATTTTCATACTGAATACCTGGCCAGATCTGCGCGAGAATCCCGGAGTATTGCTATATGACTATCTTTTTCTGTTTTCAATGATTTTCCTGGTTTTCGTCATTTACCATCTGTTGCGCTGGAACCGCATGTCGAAATGAGCCGCCAGAAAATATCTTATCTGTAAGGCGCACATGCATCTATTGGTGAACTAACCAGATTCCATAAATTTCCTTATATTTGACCGTAGCTTTATAGTTTAATCCAGATCAAAAGATTAAAACTTAGTAGTCGTTTTGTCGACTCCAGCCCAATTTTAATCCACATCACCTTGGTAAAGACTCCCTCATAATCCTATTTCTGTTTTGAAATTTAAAAAAACCATATTACTGGTAGAAGATGAAGCCGAACCGGCAGAAATGTTGTCAAATTTTCTTGAAATGCATGACTATCAGGTGCTTCTGGCGATGAACGGGACAAAAGCCATGCAACTCATCGATCAGCACGCACAGAATATCGATTTGGCGATACTGGATATCATGGTTCCGGATAAAAACGGCTATGAAATTTGTGACTATCTCCGGAAACATCCGGTCCTGAACGATGTCCCGGTGATTTTTCTGACAGCCAAGGACAAGGAGAAGGATGAGATTGTCGGGCTTTCACGGGGCGCAGACGATTACATCCCCAAGCCTGCCAGCCTGACACTGGTCAAGGCGCATGTCGACTCCATGCTGCGCCGCCGGCCGAGGGAAAAAAGCAGCTGGGTTGCTTACCGGGGTGTTTACATTACACCCGACAGCATGGAAGTCTGGCTGAACGGTGAGAAAATAGAATTAACCAATACCGAATTCAAGCTGATTAAGCTTTTCTTTGAGAATCCCAAAAGGGTCTACACCCGCCAGGAAATCCTGGAGTATATCTCTGATGAAGAGAAATATATCTTTGACCGGACGGTGGACGTTCATATCAAAAATCTGCGCCTGAAACTCCGCGAAGAGGGTGATCTCATCAAAACCTATCGTGGAATGGGTTACGGCCTGAACAAAGATCTGGCGTTCTCTTGATGAATATCCGTTCTAAACTGGTCTGGATGCTTACCGTGATTCTGGTGGCGACCGTTACGGCCGGAAGTGCCTATGCCATCTTCTATATCCGGGCATATATGTTGGATCAGGCAGTATTAGACATGGAAAGCGACGGATACTGGATGATGTACACGCTCAGGTATTTGCCGGACGGCGCGGAACTGCAGTACGAACTGGAAAGGGTCGGATATGCGACGGACTATCACATCGCCCTGTTTGATTCCAATGGTGCTATGCTCGCCGCCTATCCGGTTGGGACCCAGCGCTCCCCGCACCTCCATCTGCGACCCGGAGAAATCCGTCAGCTGCTCGGTGAAGATCAAGTGCTTCGAACTATCAACGACCCCGACGACGACAATATCTGGGTATATGCCTCTATTGAAGACAGCCGGAATGCCGCCCGCTTTTTTGTCATCAATCAGATGAAAAGCCAGATTTTCGAGCCAGTTGCGGAGATCCGAAAGATCATCATAATCGGACTGATTGTCTCGATTCTCGTTATTTTTGTATTCAGCGGAATTCTGGCCCATTATATGGCCCGGCCGCTGTTGAATCTGACACGGGATGTGCAGCGCATCGCAAAAGGTGATACCGGACATGTCATCCGTGTAAAACGGACTGACGAGATCGGCACACTTGCCGGGTCGGTGAATAAAATGGCGGATAGACTACGGGCTGACTACGAACAGCTGCAAAAATTCAATGAAAAACAGCTGCAATTTTTTGCTGATATCACCCACGAGGTTCGCAATCCGCTTCATACTATCCTGGGTTCACTGGAGATGCTTGAGTTGCCCGGCCTCGCCGATTACAAGCGGAGGAAATACGTTCGCAATCTGCGAACTCAGGCCGAGCGGATCGGACGGTTGTTCAAGGATCTGATGACGTTGCAACGGTATGACTCCGACGATAATTTCGTGATTCGCAAGCCGGTCAATCTGGCGGTTATTGCGGGTAATGTTGTGGAATGGTATCAGCAGAACGCCGATCGAAAAGGTTTGGAACTTCGGGTCGATGATCATTCCTGCATGGTCTATGCCGACACCGGCAAGATCGAGCAGGTACTCGACAACCTGGTTTCCAACGCTATTAAATTCACTAATGAAGGGTCTGTTACGATCTCTTATCGGAACATGAGTGACGAAGTCGAGGTTTCGGTGACAGACACTGGTATCGGTATCCCCGAGGCCCACTGGCCGAGACTGTTCGACCGTTTTTACCGGACCGATAAAGCCCGGTCGCGCGATAAAGGGGGGACTGGTCTCGGACTTTCTGTCGTGAAAGGGATTCTGATAGCACATGGAAGTGATATTCAGGTGGAGAGTGTGGTCGGCAAAGGGAGCCGATTTTATTTTCACCTTAAAGCATGGAGCAGTTCAACGGAATTATCTCCTGAAAATCATTTCGGTGCTACCTCAGAAACTTTGTCTGGTACCGTCTCAGATAATTCGCCCGATTCTGACACAGAAAGTTCACCCGATTCTGCTTCAAATAGTTCACCCGATTCTGACTTTGAAAGCAGGTCCGGAACCAGTAACAAATGAAAAAGCCCTCACATGACGCTGCAAGCCGGGTCGAACTTGAATCCGCCAGGGATGTGCAGATTTTAGTTGCTGTCTGCAAGAGTCCCC